>NZ_JBFAAF010000149.1:0-5688 GCF_040639595.1 Micromonospora sp. NPDC023814 | reverse complement strand
GCGACTCCGAAGGGCCAACCTTCATCTCCTGCACAGCACCGCATAAAGTCGCTCTACCTACATCAAGCTCCTCCTTGCGTTCGTGGCACACCTTGTTTTTTAACCTCGGTGCCCGTGTGCGGGTGCTGATCCTGTGTGGACTCGGCGTGTCGTGGAGACGTAGACCGGCCACCGTCTGATGATCCTTCGCGTTCCCTGCAAGGACACGAAGAACAGAACAGGCGGTGGCCGTGGCCACGATTCTGGACTACCTGGGTAGCGTCGTGTTGCCCGACACGCCCACGCCGGACACGTCAGTGGCCGGGTCGGCCGAGGATTCAGCAGCGAGGTTGGCTGGGTTTCGTCGGGACTTCTACCGGTGTCTGTCACGTCGGGCGGACGCGTTGTTCGAGCTCACCGACGCGCTGCTGTGCTCGGGCGGGCCGGTGACCAGCCTGGTCGACCTGTCATTGGCCGCCGAGCACCGCCGTGGTCACGGCGCCCTATACGACGCCTTGAGCGCTGGCGGAATCGATGTCGCCCGGCTGCGGGTGACCCTCGCAGGACTGGCGCTGCCCCGCACCACGCACGGGCGGATCATGCTTGCCGTTGACGTCAGCAACTGGCTGCGCCCGGACGCGGCCACCAGCCCAGGCCGGTTGTTCTGCCACACCTACGGCCGCGGCAAAGGCTCCGCCCAGATGATCCCCGGCTGGCCGTACTCATTCGTCGCCGCCTTGGAACCAGGCCGCACCTCGTGGACACAGGTACTCGACGCGGTGCGGCTGGGCCCGACCGACGACGCCACCGCGGTCACCGCCGACCAGCTCCGGCACCTGATCGACCGGCTGATCCGCGCCGGGCAGTGGCGGCCCGGCGACCCCGACATCCTGATCGTCTGCGACACCGGCTACGACACCACCCGACTGGCCTGGGTGCTGTCCGACCTGCCCGTGCTCCTGATCGGCCGAATCCGCTTTCGCACCTGCCCCGCCGGCAGAACCAGCCCGAGGCAGTGAAAGCCTTGTTCGGCAAGCCAGAGGTCCGCTACGCCGCTGGCTGATCAGCACATGTTTGCCCTTCTGGTCAATAACTTCGATGAGCCGTCAATCCCCTCACGGGTACCAAAATCATTCTGTCCGACCGGGATCCGCAGTGTTCTTGCGATCCCGATTCGACCGACCGCCATCGACGCGCTGTCGGAATTGGATGTGCGTCAGATACATGAAGCAAGTGTCTTGACTATCAAGTCAGTCAATGCGGCTGCGTGCTGAGGCCGCTCGGACCGCAGCGACAGCAGGGCTGTGGTCCATTCATAGGACGCGACGGCACCGAGGTTGCGGATCCTTGCCGGCTTGTGACCTGGAACGTAGCGGCCGGACAGCGCGTGGGCCAGCAGCCGGTAAACCTCCGCGTCGGCGATGTCCTCGATGGTTGTGGCGTGGTTCCGGGCGATACGCGCGAGGGCGTCGATCGTCGCCGGAGCCGACCTGGGCAGGGCCGCGATGAGACTGGACCGTCGCGCTGCGTTGCCCGACGCGCTGCGGTAGGCCCGGCTTGCGTGGACGACTTGAGCCAGCGACGCCGAGCCTGATGGCGGGTCGTAGACGAGCGCGTCCTGGAGGGCCCGCCGCCGGTGCCCAGCGTTTGTCACGGTGAGGTGGTGGTGCCGACCGGGCAGGACGCTGTGTGCTGGTTGCCACTGGATCTGATGTGTCCCGGTGCTGGAGCGCTCCCCGGAGCCGTGACGGCCGTTGCCGTCCCACCGCGCGGCGCCGCTCGGTGTGAGGTGGCGTTCCGGTCCGGCCGCGTCTCCGGGGGGCTTCCCCACAGTTGTGGTGCGCTCGATTCCCGGCCCGCGGCTGCTGGCAACCGGCGAACCGTTCAATTGGCCGGATGCAGCGATCTCGGCAGCAGCGGCGGCGGGGATGATGGGGCCCCCGGTCGGACGCGTCGGGATCGTCGGGCCGGACTCGAGCCCGCCACCCGCGAATCGATTGTCCAGCGGCTTGTCGATCATCGCGCGAACCGTCGACGATGAGTCGCGGAAGCCGATGAACGGGTCAGTGATCGCCCGGCCGGACGGATCGAACAGCATGACCCGGGTCGAGGTCGGCGACTCGTTCGGCAGGTCGACGGTCTGGCCCGCGACCACGTCGCCCACCGTCCCGAAGCCGAACGGCACCAGGCCCTCGTCGCTGCTGAGGTACACGAGCAGGACATGCCCGATGCGGCCCTGACGCGAGATCAACGCCAGGGCCGAACTTCCGTGTTCCGCGCCGGCCAACCGGTCCGCGACCGCTTTCCAGGACGGCAACGGCCAGCCGCTCCCAGCGCCGAGTGCGATCCGTCCGGTCCCGGTGCCGACACCCAGATCGTCGACATGCTTCCTCGACGCCGACCGCCGGTCGTACAACTCGACCCGGGCTCGCTCGGCCAGGACCAGACACGGCTCCGCACCGAGAACCTCCGGTGGCGTGTCTCGTACCACCTGGTTCATCAGGTCGACGAACGCTGCCTTCGACAAAGGCCTCGACACGCGTGGCGCGACCGTCCGTTGCAGCCACTGCCGGGCTCGCACACTCGGGCTTTCGGCATCGCTGGGGCGCTCGGTCGGGCGCCGTGATCGGTCGGCGGGCGACGGGCTGGTGCCGGGTTCCGGAGGCGTATGAGCGGGGCGGCCCGTGAGGAACTCGGTTGGTGTGGCCGTCAATAGGTCAGGTTCAGGGTCCGGGGACGTGGCAAGGGAGCCCTTGGCCGGCGGCTCAGGCTCTGTGTTGATCGGACGGCTGGGAGCAACCTCGAGGCCGGGTTGCGGCGTTGCCCGGGTGGAGGGGTTCGTCAGCGCTTCGGGTTGGGTGTTAGTCGGATCTTCGGTCGCGACGACAGGTGGCGTCGCGGCGAGCGGATCGGTGCTGGCTTCGAGCTCGGCCGGTGGGCTGGTCCGGACGGAGCTCAGCTCGGTGGAGGCGGCCAGGTCGTGCCCGGTCGCCGGGGCCGCGCCGACAGTCGGTGAGGTATCCCGGCCCGGTTCGATCGAGGCTAATGCGCCGGTCGTCGCGCTGTGGTCGCGGGCCGGCGGCGTCGGTTCGCTGTCGCTCACGGAGTCGCGGGCTCGGCTTGCCAAGTCCGCACTGCCCGCTGCGCGTCTACTGTGGCTTGACGGTAACCTCACAATATGCGGCACGATGGCGTTGTCGGCCGCGGTCGCCCGCTGGATGAGCGTCACCACCGAGTCCGCGAGTTCACTCACGGTCTGCGGGTCGCGGCGGGCCTGCCGTGTGGCCGCCTGGTCGGCGGCTAGTTGCTCGAGGACTGGCCAGGCCTGACGTATCGCGTTCTCTGCGGCGGTGAGCAATCCCGACACGAGCGCGCTGGCCAACAACAGCCCCACGAGTCGCCCGGGCAGGCCGAGCAGAGGCCCGACGATCGCGGTGACGACCATCCGCGCGACAAGGGATGGCAGGTGTTTGTAGGTCATCTGGTTCCATCCGGACACCTCCGGCGGCCGTCCAGCCTGTCGGTTGCGCCGGTACTGTGCCCACACGCCAGTAACCCGGGCGAACGGCGCGTCCCCCAGGATCGGAAAGTGATTCGGATCGGCGACGTCAAAACCGCCGGTCGGCGCGGGGTTGGCCGCCGGGTCGGTCAGGTGGTCGATCCATCGGATGATTTGCTCGATTCGGTACCGAGTGTCCCACGAAGCCGCCACGCCGCTGTCGGCCACGGTGACGTGCGACGCGCGGCGCTCGCCAAAGCCGTACACCGCGCCGGACACAACGGTCGCCAGCGCGTTTGTGGACACCAGGGGGATCGCACTGCTCAACGCGAAAGCGAGGACCACGGATGGGAGCTGCCCGATGCCGTCCCGCAACCCCATGCGCAGTGCGTTGTGCCAGGTCGGCCCCTCTCCAGGTGGCAACCCGCGCCGCGTCAGGTCAAACGTAAGATCGTTGGGTGTCCCGTACCCGAACCGGAGTCCCCGTCGGCTGTGCATCTCCGCCATCTGGACGGCCACCTCGGCACCGACCGGATCACGCATACCGGCGAGGACGGCGCGGGCATCCAGCAGGTCGGGTGCCAAGTCCGCCGGCAATTGACCGCCGGTCCGCGCGGCCAGCTCGCGTATTTGGTAGTACGCGCTGCGAATGAACTCGTTGCGCGCAAAGTCGGCGCTCCGCTCCAGATCATGGCGGTAGCGTGCTCGCGCCGTGCCGGCCGGGCGACCCTCGACGGCATCGACCGCGGTTTGCCCGAGCAGCGTGCTGCCGAAGATCAGCGCGAAGCTGATCCCACCACTTTCGAACCGTCCGGCCATACTCGTCAGGAGCGCCCAGCTGATCGCCGCGGCGAGCGTGTTGGCCGGCACCCGCTTGCCCGCGTATCCCCAGAGCTTCGACCAGTGCCACGACGGAGCCTCGAACGGCGAGTCAGGAGTGTCATGGTCAGCCGCGAGCAGGACGTTGCGGGCCTCTGGCTTTCGACGGAGCACATCCACCGTCCAGTCCATGAAAGACTGCACGGTCGCCTGGATCGCCGTGCTGGCGATACTGTTGGCGATCAACGCTGGCGACCGCTGGGCCCACGTGCCGGACACGTACGTGGTCGGCATCGCGGCCACCGCCGGCGCAATGCGGCGCACCAGGTGCAGCGACAAGGGAACGTCATCGAACACGGGAAGCGTTGGTAGCTTCGCCGGAGGGCCCGGCCGCAATCTGACGGCCTGTGCCCACCGGGTCGGGGTGAGCCACGCCAGCCACGAGAGGTGATCTGTACGACGGAACGTGAGCAGGTGCGACGTCACCGTCTCCCACTCGTCCCGCGCCGCGTCGACGGCGGCCCGCCATTGATGAGAGCTTGTTGCCTGAGGGTGGGGGGAGGCCGTTGCCTCCGGCTGCGCGCGTCGGACGAGCCATGCCGCGATCTCGCCCGACAGTTGAACGCGGATTCGATCCACATCGGCGGTGACCCCGATCTCGAGGACGGGGCTAAACTGATCACTGCGCAGGACCACGACGCGATTCGGCTCGACGTCCACACTAATCTGGTTCACCAATTCGATGGGGATGTCGACTGTGTCCGTGCCCAGAACCGGCTCACCGGTCGCTAGCCTAAGCCGAAGCCGGCGGCCGGCTCCGCCGCCTCGCACGTCGCCGCCGTGGAGAAGCGGGTGAAGGTCGCCCAGTAAGCGTGCTGCTTTCCCGATGGCGCCGAGCGCCCCGTCGGCGTCCACCGGATCCTCTGTCGCCGGTGCCCCCACGCTCTCCACCTGGAGCCCCGGCGGCGACCCCGAGGACTCAGCCCCGGGCCCGTCGTCGCCGCCCACATGCTCGATGGCGGCGACGGCTTCCGCCGCCCACACCTCGGCCGTATCCGGCAGACTCACGTTGATCGCGGGCACGACACATCACCTGTCACATCTCACTGGGAGCGTTCGGCCCTCCACCATGGTCCATTCTGATTACGGCGTGGTGTCCCGGCAATGTACTGAGCTGATCTCAGCGACGAGAATGTGTTGATTGGTGCGACACGGAGAGCGCTCAGACCGGACAGCGCTGGAAGTGGACGTGAGGTGGCTGCGGAACCAGATGGCCCACGGGTACGAACACGGGCGGGGGGATATCGAGGTCGTGGCGGAGGCGTCGAGCGGATCCTCTGCTGTCCAACTGGCCCGCCGCACCAGCCCGGACGTCATCTGCATGGACATCC
>NZ_JBFAAF010000148.1:0-5936 GCF_040639595.1 Micromonospora sp. NPDC023814 | reverse complement strand
AAACGCTCGGCTGGGATACCCCAGCCGAGCGCCTCGCTAAGCTCCTAGCCGTCACCGACTAGCCAACGCGTTGCAACGACCCCTTGAAACCGCCCAGGAAGGGGCCCTTCACACCGGGCCGTCGGGCTCAGCGCGTGAGCCGGTACAGTTCCCCGCCCCGGGCGTAGTACATGACGCCCGACGCGTCCATCGTCCACACGTCGCTGATGCCGGTGGTCAGCTTCTGGACCGAGAGCGTCTCGGGGTCCACGCAGGCGACCGTGGTCCGGAAGTTGCCGCACACCGCGCCGTCCGGCGCGACCGCCAGGTGGTCGCTACGCCAGACGTGGGAGACGTTCCAGTCGAAGGGCTCCACCTCGACGGTCCGGACCACGGTCCGGCTCACCGGGTCGAACTCGAAGAGCGTGCCGACCGTCGACCCCCAGATCCGGCCGTCCGGCGCCACGATCAGCCGGGTGATCGCCTTGGCGCCCGGGATGGCGGTGCCCTCCCAGACCTTCGTGGCCGTCGCCGGGTCCCAGAGGAAGAGCTTGGCCTCCGTCTGGGTCGGCGCGATGCCGAGCCCACCCCAGATGCCGGTGCCACCCAGGATCAGGTTGCCGACGGTGGCCAGGGCGGTGACGCTCTGCTCCGGTACGACGTTGCGGTGCACCTCCTTCGCCCCGGTGGCCGGGTCGACGAGCGTCAGCGCCCCGCCGAGCTGGCCGTACTCGGGGATGGTGCCGAAGGCGATCCGGTTGCCGACCCCGGTGACGGCGAACGGCCGGTCCTGGTGTTCGGTGCGGAGCGTCGCGAACTGCCGGGGGTTGGTACCGCGCACGACGGGCTTGGTCGGGTCGAGTTCGAGCAGGTTCGCGCCCGGGTACACGCCGGCGTAGATCTTGCCCTGGTAGGAGTGCAGGCCCTCGGCCTGCCCGAGCGCCCCGGCGTTCTCGCTGAAGGCGCCGGTCGCCGGGTCGTAGGAGGTGATGCCGCCGCTCGGGTAGGCGCTGGACCAGATCTTGCCGTCCGGGCCGGCTTCCACCGTCTGCAGCTGGGCGGGCAGCCCCTTGACCCCGGCGGAGACGACCTTCTTGGCGCCGGTCTGCGGGTTGTAGTAGAACAGGTTGCCGCTCAGGTTGATCGTGACGAGCGTCCTGCCGGGCCACGCCGGGTCGTCCAGGTGCGCCCAGCCGAATCCCCGGGCGGTGCCGTATCCGGTGAAGTCGGTCGGGGTGAGCGTCCGGGTGTCCAGGTTGTAGGCCATCAGGCGGCCGGCCGACGAGCCGAAGTAGACGTTCTTCTTCGCGTCCGGCGGGGAGAAGTTCAGGCCCGAGGCGGTGCCGAGTTCGGCGATCCACTGGCCGGCCTTGAGGTCGTGGACGAGCACCCGGTTGCTGTTGGCGAGCCGGGCGAAGAGCGTGTGCTGGTGCACGTCGAGGTCGTAGACGAACTGCTCGGTGCGGTACTGCTCGGGCAGCGGGATCTCGCGCCGTTCCCCGGACTCGATGTCGACCTCGACGAGCCGGGCCACCGTGCCCAGACCCACGTAGATCTTGCCGTTGGCGACGCCGATGCTGCGCGCGTACTGCTCGTCCGGCCAGATCTGCCCGTAGTCGCGGACCGCGCCGGTGCGGTGGTGGAACGAGTAGACCTTGCCGGTGGGGAAGGTGCCGACGAAGACCCGCTCCCCGTCGTTGGCGAGACGCCACGTCGTGGTCTCCCCCGGCACCGGCGAGCCCAGGTCCTCCACGTGGTCCGCTCCGGGCCGGTAGCGGAACAACTTGCTGTCGGCGCCGATGTACGCGGTGCCGTCCGGGGTGACCGTGCCGCCCCACGAACCGCCGGCGCCGGGCAGCGGCAGGGTCCGGACCACGGTCGCGGTACGGGTGTCGATGACGTTGAGCGCGCCGGTGGTCCCGCGGGCCACGGCGTACGCGTAGTCGCCCGCGGTCGTGGAGCCGAAGGTCGCACCGTAGATGGCCAGGTTGTGGTGCGGCACGCCGACCAGGGTCTCGGTCGGCGTGGCGGCCACGGCCGGGGTACCCGACACGGCGGTGGCGGCGACGAGGGTCGCCATGATGGCGACCGACGCCAGGCGGCGACGCTGCTGGAGAGGCATAGGCATCCCTTCTGTAATTTCGGCCATCACCGTAAATCTCGCCACATCGAAGGTCAACCACGGATCACAGCAAATTCGTGCATCGCAGCAGACCTCGCCGGTAAGCCTCATTCAGGACGGCGGTTACGGTCCGTCCGTTATTCATCGGCGCCGGGTTGACGCGCCGCGTCCCACGTGGACCGCACCGCCCGGGCGCCGGCACCACCTCCCGCTTACACGTTATTTGAGACTTCCCCTACCTCTTCGGGCGCGGGAGGCAGACCAACGCGGCAAAACCCTCCACGGCACCGTTAATGAGACGATCGAAGGAAGCCGTCTCCCGAAGACACGACCCGGGCGGAGCCCCGCCCACGATCTCGCGAAGGGTTCGCATGCAGCAGCCAGCACGGTCCGCGGCCGACAGCCACGACATGATCGAGGTACGCGGAGCCCGGGAGAACAATCTCGCGGCCGTCTCCGTCGACATCCCCAAACGCCGGCTGACCGTCTTCACCGGCGTCTCCGGGTCGGGGAAGTCATCCCTGGTCTTCGGGACCATCGCCGCCGAGTCGCAACGCCTGATCAACGAGACCTACAGTGCCTTCCTCCAGTCGTTCATGCCGAGCCTGAGCCGGCCCGACGTCGACTCGCTGCGCAACCTGACCCCGGCCATCGTGGTCGACCAGGAGCGGATGGGCGCCAACTCCCGCTCCACGGTCGGCACCGCCACCGACGCGTACGCGATGCTGCGGATCGTGTTCAGCCGGCTCGGCACCCCGCACGTCGGCGGCGCCGGGGCGTTCAGCTTCAACCTGGCCGAGGGGATGTGCCCGACCTGCGAGGGCCTCGGCCGCGTCTCCGACCTCGACGTCAACGAGATGGTCGACGTCGAGCGCTCCCTCAACGACGGCGCGGTCACGGTGCCCAACTTCGCCGTCGACTCCTGGTACTGGCAGACCATCGTCAACTCCGGCCTGTTCGACCCCGACGTCAAGCTCCAGGACTACACGCCCCAGCAGTGGGACGACTTCCTCCACAAGCCGGCCACCAAGATCAAGGTGGGCAGCAACAACTGGACGTACGAGGGCCTGGCGGTCAAGGTCCGCCGGCTCTACCTGGCCAAGGACCGCGAGTCGATGCAGCCGCACATCCGCGCGTTCGTCGACCGGGCGGTCACCTTCACCACCTGCGCCACCTGCCGGGGCGCCCGGCTCAACGAGGCGGCGCTCTCCTCCCGGATCGCCGGGCGCAACATCGCCGAGTGCTCGGCCATGCAGATCAGCGACCTGGCCGGGTTCGTCCGCGGCATCGACGACCCGTCGGTCGCCCCGCTGGTCGGCAACCTGCGTGAGCTGCTCGACTCGCTGGTGGAGATCGGCCTCGGCTACCTCAGCCTCGACCGTGAATCCGCCACCCTCTCCGGCGGCGAGGCGCAGCGGGTGAAGATGGTCCGGCACCTCGGCTCCAGCCTCTCCGACGTCACGTACGTCTTCGACGAGCCGACCGTGGGCCTGCACCCGCACGACATCGCCCGGATGAACGACCTCCTGCTGCGCCTGCGCGACAAGGGCAACACGGTGCTGGTCGTCGAGCACAAGCCGGAGACCATCGCGATCGCCGACCACGTGGTCGACCTCGGGCCGGGAGCGGGCGCCGCCGGCGGCCGGGTCTGCTACACCGGGGACGTGCCGGGCCTGCGCCGCTCCGACACCCTCACCGGCCGTCACCTCGACCACCGGGTCCGCCCCCGCGAGCACGTGCGCCGGCCGTCCGGCCACCTGTCGATCCGCGGCGCCGACCTGCACAACCTGCGCGACGTCAGCGTCGACATCCCGCTCGGGGTGCTGACGGTGGTCACCGGCGTGGCCGGCTCCGGCAAGAGCTCGCTGATCCACGGCTCGCTGCACCGCCGCGACGGCGTGGTGGTCGTCGACCAGACCGCGATCCGGGGTTCCCGGCGCAGCAACCCGGCCACCTACACGGGCCTGCTGGACCCGGTCCGGGCGGCCTTCGCCAAGGCCAACGGGGTCAAGGCGGCCCTGTTCAGCGCCAACTCCGAGGGCGCCTGCCCCACCTGCAAGGGAATCGGCCTGGTCTACACCGACCTGGCGATGATGGCCGGCGTCGCCTCCGTCTGCGAGCAGTGCGAAGGTCGGCGCTTCACCGACGAGGTGCTCACCTACCGGCTGCGCGGGAAGAACATCAGCGAGGTGCTCGCCATGTCGGCCACGGAGGCCCGGGACTTCTTCCCCAGCGGCCCGGCCCGGGTGATCCTCGACCGGCTGGTCGACGTCGGGCTCAGCTACCTCACCCTGGGGCAGCCGCTCAACACCCTCTCCGGCGGCGAGCGGCAGCGGCTCAAGCTGGCCATCCACATGGCCGACAGCGCGAGCACCTACGTGCTGGACGAGCCGACCACCGGCCTGCACCTCGCCGACGTGGACCAGTTGCTCGCGCTGCTGGACCGGCTCGTCGACGCCGGCAACACGGTCATCGTCATCGAGCACCACCAGGCGGTCATGGCGCACGCCGACTGGCTGATCGACCTCGGGCCCGGGGCGGGGCACGACGGCGGCCGGATCGTGTTCACCGGCACCCCGGCCGATCTGGTCGCCCACGGCGACACCCTGACCGCCCGCCACCTGCGCGAGTACGTCGGCCGCTGAGAAGGCAACGCGCCCTGGTCCCGGCGCCGCAGACCCCGGGACCAGGGGCGCCACGCGGCACGGAAACCCTCAGCGGCCGGGCACCGGGTGACCGTGCGGGGGGGGTCGTCGGCACCGGGCGCGTTCGGACGAGGTGCCCTCTTCCCGCCGTGAGCTGCGCAAACCTTGCCGATGACACGAACCGCAACGAGGTGGCCGGGGCCACGCGTGCCACGATCGCGCCGGATCAGGCGAGGCGGCGCAGCCAGCGACGCTGCCAGGGGGTCTCCACCGCCCGTGGGCGGTAGGCGCCGCGTACCCAGTCCACGGCCCGCTCCGGCGGCAGCCCGTCGAGGATCGCCAACGCGGCCAGCGCCGTGCCCGTGCGTCCGGTGCCGCCCTTGCAGGCCACCTCCACCCGCTCGCCGTCGCGGGCGCGACGCAGCGCCTCGGCCAGCGCGTCGACCGCGTCCGCCCGGTCGACCGGGACCCAGAAGTCCGGCCACCGGATCCGCCGGTGCGGCCACGCCGGCACCGGCCCAGGTGCCAGCAACAGGGCGAAGTCGGCGGGCGAGGCCACGTCGGCGACGCGGCGCCCGCGCACGGCCGCCCCACTCGGCAGTACGACCACACCCGGCTGGTCGCGCCACTCCCGCTGCACATCCACCGGCCCATTCTGCCTCCACCGCGCCCACTCCCCCGCTCGCGGCACGCACAAGGTCGTGGCGGCGTCGAACGGTGGTACGGGTCCGCCACCGTCGCCCCCCACCGGACGAACGCGGATACGAGACAGCGCCGCCCCCGGGCCTGATCGGCACGGGGGCGGCGCTGGGCGTCGGTGTGCAGGTCGCCTCTCGGCGCGTGGCGCGACGCGGCTCCAGCCGAACGGTATTCCGCGAAGGCAATTCAGGTGAGGCCCGGGGACACTGGGCACACCGACACCTCATTGAACCAGCCGGCGGCCGTCGGTGTTCCCGCACCAGCCGCCTTTTCCCGGCCGGCCGACTGTCGGCTGGTGGAGATGTGCCGCTGGCCGGCGCCCGTGTCGGGTGCCGGCCAGCGATCCCCCTTGTGGTGAATGTCTGTGTGTCAGCTGTTCCAGTGTTCGGCGACCATGTCGGCGGCCTGCTGCTCCCACTGGGCGTAGTGGTCCGGGTACGCCGACACCTGCACCGTCTGCGCGGCCTCGGTCAGCGGCATGTCCTGCCACC
>NZ_JBFAAF010000147.1:0-5999 GCF_040639595.1 Micromonospora sp. NPDC023814 | reverse complement strand
GCCCGGCGCGGCGCGTTCCACGTCCACCGACAGTGACCTCCCGCCACTCGCATTAGATGCGAGATCGTCGCATCCAATGCGACCCGCTTGTCAAATGAGCAGGTCAGGGCAGGTGTCTCTGCAATCCTTGCGGCAAGGAGTCGCATTCACGAGGTCTACAGTCGGCGAAACCGCTACTGACTCGACCAGCAGCGCAAACTTTGACCACGGTTCGCACGCAGACTGTCTTGTATTCGCATCAGATCGAATACGCGGCGGTTGTAGTTTCCGGACCAAAAACAACGCTAAGCAGTTGATCTAGGACCGCACCTGGGGTGATGCCTCAAGGAGGCGGGGTCGCCGGAAGACTGATTCACGGTTTTCCGTGGTTCCGGCATGTGGGATGCGCGAGCAGAGAGTGGGCCGGCTACTCGGGCCGGTCGAGGGGGTGGCCCTGGATCCGGGCGGCTAGTTCGGGGTCGATCGGGTCGAGCACGCGAGCGGATCGGGCGCACGATCGCCGGGACGTCGTCACCGCCGCGCTGTGCGTGCTCGGCGTGAGCCTGCTTGACGGCGTCCGGGTACGCCTGGGCTTTCTCGTGCGCGGTGAGCGCGCGGTAAATACTGGCGACGCTCGGGTTGCGGCCTTTGTCCGCGAATCGGGCGGCCCGCTCCGGCCATTTCGCCCAGTCGAGCCGGAGGACCCGGTCGACTGTCACCCTCGACCGCAGCCACGCGGGCGGCCTCCCGATGAGGAAGGCCGCTTGCGCCGGTCTTGTCAGTCTTGCTTGACGTCGCTGCAGAAGATGTCCTCGTTCGGTAGTTGGCCGGTGTTCAGGAAGTCGACGGTAGCCTCGTCGGCGCAGGTCGAGCCCGCGTTGTAGACGTAGTGCCCGCCGTTGTCGACACCGACGAAGGCGGCACGGTCGCCGAGGACCTTGCGCAGCCCCTGTCCGGAGTCCCACGGTGTGGCGTGGTCCCGGCGGTTCTGCAGGATCAGGATGTCACCGGGGCCCTTGTCGGTCACGGTGACCGGCTTCTCGATCGGGGCCTTCCAGAAGGCGCAGGGCCAGATGTTGGCCGGCATGCCCGCCGTGAGTGGCCAGGCCTTGCGGTCGGCGGCGCTGCGGGTGGCGTAGTCGGCAACGTCGTGGGACCACTCGGCGTCACCGCAGACGAGTGCCAGGAACATAGTCGCCTGGTTGTCCGCGGGGACGCCAGGGGTGGGCGGCGTCTCGGCGAACACCTGCTTGAGCACCTCGCCGTCGGCCGCGGTGAGGTGACCGTCCGCGAGGTTCGCGGCGGCCTTCCAGACCTGCGCGAGGATCGGCAGGGTCTTGTTGTTGAGGAGCAGCGCGTAGGTGGTGGTGCGCAGGATCGCTCCGTTCATGGACTGCTGGGTGCCCGGAACCGGCGCCGGCTTACGGTCGAGCCGATCCGCGAGCGCGAGATAGGTCCGGGTGACCTCGTCGACGGTGCGGCCGAGCCCGAGGTCGTCGTTCTGCGCCGCGGCGACGGCGGCCGCGTCGGGGAACCGTTCGGCCATGCTCTTGCCCCAGCCCTGCACCTCGCCGGACCAGACCTTGGTGGGGTCGATGTTGCCTTCGAGGATCATGCGGTCGGTCTGTTCCGAGTACAGCGAGCTGTAGACGGCACCCAGGTAGGTGCCGTAGGACTGGCCCCAATAGGAGATCTTCTTCTCGCCGAGCGCCTCGCGGATGCGGTCCAGGTCACGAGCGGTGTTGGCGGTGTTGAAGTACCGCAAGTTCTCTCCGGCCGTGACGGCGCACTTCTGGGCTTCGGTGCGGGCCAGTTCGACGTTCGCGTCGATCGAGCCGTTCGCGGCGGGATAGGGGAAATGCCCTGGCACGCTGGCAACCTCGAGGCCGCAGCTCTGCGGGGTGCTGTGCTCGACGCCGCGCGGATCGAAGCCGATCAGGTCGTAGCCGTCCAACACGGACTTCGGCAGCGTCGGTGCCATCGTGCTGGGCATGTCGAGACCCGACAGGGCGGGACCGCCCGGGTTCAGCAGCAGAACGCCGTGCCGCTTCTCGGGGTCGGCGGCGGTCAGCCGGGAGATTGCCACCTCGATCGACGTGCCGTCCGGCTTGTCGTAGTTCAGCGGGACCTTGACCGTTGCGCAGGTCAGCTTGGGATCCCGGGCCACTCCCTTCGCCGCCTCCGGGCAGGGTCCCCACGTGATTGCGGCGGCCTTCGTCCGGTCCGGGGGCGCCGGGCGGTCTTCCTCGTGCGCAGCGTCGCTACAGGCGGTCGCGCCGGCCACGGCCAGTGTCGCGGCCGCCAGGGCCGTGGCGAACCGGCGGCCCCGTGACCGGCCGGCTACCCCGGCACTACGTGTCTTGTTCATCGCCTTCGTCCTTCGATTCGGCTTGGCGGACTGCGTTCGCCCTGCGGCCCGTGTTGCTGGCGACAAAGCTATCGAGAACGAAACACGGCTCACATCACCCTGGAGTGGACAGAAGTCTGTAGCTCGCACGGGGGATTGGAGAGTCACCGAACACGGAAGTTCCAACCGGATAAGCGACTGAACCGCCGCGCCGCCCGTCTCCATTGGGCGGAACGCGCGCGCGTGTGTTCATGGTAGCTATTTCGTACAGGGCGCCGTCTACCCCGCTGGCTTGGTGAGATCGAGGGTATCGACCTCACGCTGACCTTCCTCGCCAAGAAACGAGCAGAGGCCCTCCGACGGCAGCCATCGGGGCCAACCTTCCTGGGGCTGCCGACCAAGCCGACCTACATCGATGCTGAACGCCGCTCCATTCGGTCAGTTCGGCGGTGGCGATGAGGGCGCGAGGTGGGCACGTTCGCCTTGAGCGCTAAAGAGGGTGAGCAGTTCCGCGGGCTGAGTGTCAGCGCTGCTGATCTGGTGCGGCGTGCGGGTGTCGAACTCTGCGGCTTCGCCGGGACCGAGTCGGTACTCCTGGTCGCCGAGCATAAGCCGGACGCGGCCATTAAGGACGTAGAACCATTCGTACCCGTCGTGGGTCTGCAATGTCGTGGTGCTCGCTCTGCTGGCCGGCGGGTAAACCACCTTGTAAGCCTGGATGCCCCCGGGGCGTCTGGTCAGTGGCACGACGGTGAAGCCGGCTCGCCGCACGGGGCGCAGGTGGATGCGAGGATCGCCGGTAGGAGGGGCTGCGACCAGATCGTCGAGCGGGACGCCGTGGGCGCGGGCCAGCGGGAGTAGCTGTTCCAGTGTTGGGCGTAGTTTGCCGTTCTCGAGACGGGACAGGGTGCTCCCGGTCAGGCCCGTTTCGGCTGCCAGGGCGGCCAAGGAAAGGTTGCGTGCCCGGCGCAGGGCCTGCAGGCGCGGGCCGACTCCCGCGAGGACATCTTCGGAGGTTGTCATGATCTGATGATGCGGATCCGCAACTTTTCTAGCAAGTCAGCAACTTCGCTGGTCATTCTGGGGGCGGAGGTAGTAACTGATGCTCAGAAAAACAGCTGAACCGAACACCACAGCACGATGGTCACGCGGCATTGCTGCTGCCACAGCTGCACTAGTCCTGACGACAGCGTGCGCCACCACCGATGGGCGCACTCGGAACGCGACGTCGCAGCAAGAGACAGTGGCCGCTGCGGCCGGGTACGATGCGGCCACCCGGGACGACGCCGAGTTCAATCGTCGCTTCCGGCACGAGACGGCCGCCGTCGATGGCGTGACGATGCACTATGTCACCGGAGGCACCGGCGAGCCGCTCGTCCTGCTGCACGGCTGGCCCCATTCGTGGTACTCGTGGCGCGAGATCATGCCGGCGCTCGCCGAGAAATACACGGTGTACGCCCTCGATCTGCCGGGACTCGGCGACAGCCAGGGTGCGCCATCCAGCTACGACAAGGCCACCCTCGCCCGCTACATCCATCGGCTGCTCTCCGGCACACTGGGACTCAGCAAGATCAACCTAGCCGGACACGATCTCGGCGCCGGTGTGGCGTTCCAATACGCCGCCCAGTTCCCTGAGGAGGTCGTCAAGTACGCCCACCTCGACTACCCGATGCCTGGTCCCGCCCTCAGCGCGAAGGCGTACCGGCAGGCGAGCTGGCACATGTCATTCCATACGCAGCACGGTTTCCCCGAGATGTTGGTCGACGACGACGTCCGGGACTATTTGTCACTCTTCTATGGGTACGTAGCGTACGGCGGGACGAGCTTCGGTGGGCCGGGCGCGAAGGCTCCCTTCACCGTGCAGCAGATCGACGAGTACGCCCGTACCTATCAGCGCCCGCAAGTACTGACCGGCGGTTTCGAGCTGTACCGAACCCTGGACCAGGACGAACGCGATAACAAAGCGGTGAAGCCGATCACCATGCCGACGCTCCTGCTGACAGCCGAAGGCACTCTTCCGTTCACCCGCTCGACGGTCCAGCCCCTCATGTCCCACATAACCCGCGCTGTCGCGGTTCCCAAGGCCGGCCACTGGCTGGTCGAAGAGAACCCAAGGATCGTCACCGCCGAACTGAAGAACTTCTTCGCGAGCGGGGCAGGCCGATGACCGACGCTCCCCAGGCCGAGGCGTTCTGGGAACAGCACTACCGCGCCCGACGTGGTGGCGGCGCCGGGCACCCCAACGCGATCTTGAAGGAAATGATCGGCACGTTACCTTCCGGCGATGCCCTCGACCTGGGATGCGGCCCCGGCGGCGACACCATCTGGCTTGCCCGACACGGCTGGCAAGTCACGGCTGTGGACATCTCCAGTGTCGCCGTCGAGCGGCTGAGTGCACTCTCCCGGCAACTCGGCCTCCAGGACCGGGTGACTGGCGAACAGCACGACCTGGCCCAAAGCTTCCCGGGCGGGTGCTTCGACCTAATCTCCGCGCAGTACCTGCACACTCCCTTAGCGCTGGATCGCGCGCGAGTGCTGCGTACCGCGGCGCACGCACTGCGCCCCGGCGGTCATCTCTTGATCGTCGACCACGGCTCGACCGCACCCTGGTCGTGGAACAAAGACCCGGACACGCAGTTCCCCTCACCCGGCGAAATCGCGAACGAGTTGGCCCTTGACACAGACCGGTGGATCGTCGTACGCGCCGACATGCCGCAACGCCGGGCCACCGGACCGGCAGGTCAGACCGCCACCGTCACCGACAACGTTCTGCTCATCCAACGACACGATCGGGAGCGCTGATGCCGCCAACCACCCGAACCGGGAAACGGAAGGACACCGGCCCCGAATGGACCGCCCCCGGCGAGAAGGCAACTCTGGTGGGCTTCCTCGACTACCTCCGCAAGTCGGTCATGGACAAGGTCGCTGATGTGCCGGAGCCCGAGGTCCGCACCGCCGGCGTACCCTCCGGTACCAACCTTCTCGGCCTGATCAAACACCTGACCGCCGTGGAGAAGTTCTACTTCCTCGAAGAACCGATCACCAACATGCGCCGCACCTTCCAGCCAAACCGCGAGGAGACCGTCGAAAGCCTGCTCGCCGGCTATCGAGCCACCATCGCGCAGGCGAACCAGGTCATCGAGAAGTGGACCGAGCTCGCCGAGCCAGCGCCCCGACCCCCGGGCCGCGGCGCCTTGCCACCATCACAGCGATGGGTCTTGGTCCACATGATTGAGGAAATCGGACGGCACGCCGGCCACGCCGACATCCTTCGCGAACAGATTGACGGCTCCACCGGCCGTTGAGGCAGTAGATTGGCCAGGTCAGCCTCAGTCGTTCCTTCGGTCGGGGTTCACTGGCGAGGATGTTGCTGGGGTCGAGGTGTTCGCGGCGCCACTTACGCGCCTCGGCATGAAGAACGGGCGCCATCGCTGGCTTCGGTGATCTTGTTGACTTCTGCGCCGTCAAGATGCGGCAGCAGCCTGCCGACGATCTCACCTCGGCAACATCGCGCTGTCTCGGCGACGCCCAGGAGGTTGCGCACCTTTCATTCGACGGTGCAGATAAGGCTGAAACTGAGGTGACTGGTCAGGTGCTCGTCGGCGGGTCGGCTTGACCTGGGGCGTTCGGGTTGGATCATGGTTGGGTGTGCGGAACGCCGTCGATCGTGGAG
>NZ_JBFAAF010000146.1:0-6011 GCF_040639595.1 Micromonospora sp. NPDC023814 | reverse complement strand
CGCCGGGGCGCACCACCGGCTCGCCGCCGACCTACGCGGTGACCTGGTGGCCGCCGGGCCCGTCGCCCCCGGAACTCCCGGGGTCGCCGCCGCCTCGACGGAGTACGCCCTGAACATCCGGGTCACCACCGTCACCCACTACGGCGGCGACACCGACGCCGACACCAACGAGGTAGAAGCGCTCGCCGTCGACCCGGCCGCCTACCAGCAGGCCCACCGGCTGCCGCTGCTCGCCGGCTCGTACGGCGACCTCCACGGGTTCACCGTCGCGGCGGCCGGCGGGCAGCTCGGCGCGAGCGTGCGGATCCGCGTCGGGGGCCGAGACCTCACGACGCGCGTGGCGGCGGTACTCCCGCCGACCCTCAACGGCGGCCCGGAATACCTGCTGCCGCAAGACATCGTCCCGCGCGCCGCGCTCGGCCCGGCGCGGGCCGTCGTCCGGCTCCAGCCCGGGGCGGACTCCGCGGCCGTGGCCAGGACACTGTCGCAGCCGGTGCTCACCCTCGACGACTGGATCGCGCAGAATGACAGTGCGCAGGACAACCTCAACACCGGCGTGTTGAAGGTGGTCCTGGGCATGGCGGCCATCTACGCCGCGATCGGCGTGATCAACGCGGTCGTCATCGCCACCGGGGAACGCCGCCGCGAGTTCGCCGTCGCCCGGCTCACCGGCTACAGCCGCGGCCAGGTGGTCGCCAGCGCCCTGCTCGAGTCGGCGATTGTCACCGTCACCGGCCTGCTGCTGGGCTGGCTCGCGGCACTGGCCACCCTGATCGGCATCAGCGGAGTCGCCGGCACGCTGGTGATCCCGTGGGGCATCGTCTGGCTGACCGTCCCGGCAGCCTTCCTGGTTGTCAGCGCGACCAGCATGTGGACGACCCTCGCTGCCACCCGGCTCGCACCGATCGGGCTGGCCGGGGCACGCGAGTAGCGCAGACCCGCTGCGCTATCCCAGGCAGTAGGGGTCGGCGCGGCTCGACATGCCGCTCGTCTGTGTGCAGTGATCTCGTGGCTTGCGTCGACGGCCGCCACGACCTCGGGGCGCCAGTCCGGCTCGACGGCACACTTCGACCGGAGGAAGAGCTCGACAGGGCCCGCTCTGAGCACTCTGCGCCACGGTGGCCAGGTCCACGCCGTGACCGCCAGGTGCATGGCCGACGAGGCGGCCGTCGTCGACGGATGACGCGACGCGTAGTAGGTCGTGCCACCGAAGTCTGTGCCCGGCACCACGGTGGGGTCTGGGCAGGCGAGCTGGTAGATGAACACCGGCGCCCGGCGCCGCGCCGCCTTGGCCCCCGCGATTTTGATCCCATCACGCAGATGGGCAAGGTGATGATCGCGAATTACAGCTGCGCCGGGGGTACACCGGGCCGCGACCGATGGAACGTGGCGATGATCCGGTCCAGCTCGGCCCTGATACGTGCCGCTGAGCAGGCCAACCTCGTCGATAAGATGTCCGGCGGCTTGAAGAGGCTGAGGAACATCGTCTCGTCGCGGCAGGTGCCGACAGTCAGCGGCTTGCCGGCCGACCACGGCGGGGCTCCCTCGGCGAACCGATGCTCGCGGGATGATGCACCCGTCGACGACCGCGCCGAATCCGGACAGCACCAGTTCGATGCGAGAACACTCGACCGAGAGCCGCTTAGTGTTATGCCCCAGGGACGCAAGGAGCTCGAAGTCGTCGGCGTACCGATGGAAGTGGTCGATGCCGTCGCCGGACGGCGCTCGCGCGAGCAAGGCGGGTCGCGTTCGTAGTCCCACCAGTCGTTGGTGTTGCCGCTCGCGACCTGGTGTGCCGAAGTGACGCTGTCCCACAGGAAGTCGTCGGGAAAGTCCACGCGTTCTCAGAGCGCAGAGGCGCGGTCGCCTTCGTCGGCGGGCAGGCCGTCGCCGCCGTGCAGGACAGTGTCCTCCTCACCCTGGTCGCCGGCGCCGCGACCGCCGTGCCCGCCGTGGTCGTGTACCGGTGGGTGGTGCGGCGTACCGAGCGGCGGGGGCCCACCGAGCTGGCCGGCGCCGGGTGGCGCGGGAAACTGACCTGCGGGACGCTCATGGGGTTCGCCATCTTCGCGGCCGTCATCGCCAACATCGCCTTCCTCGGCGGCTACCACGTCGAAGGTTGGGGCTCGGGGACGGGCCCGCTCGGCCTGCTCGGCTTCATGGCGGCCGCCGTCGTGACCGAGGAGCTGCTGTTCCGGGGCGTGCTGTTCCGGATCGTCGAGGAGCGTACGAGCACCTGGATCGCCCTCGTGCTGACCGGCGTGGTGTTCGGCGCGATGCACTTGGCCAACCCGGACGCCAGCCTGTGGGGCGCGACCGCCATCGCCATCGAGGCCGGGTTCATGCTGGCCGCCTGTTACGCCGCCACCCGCAACCTGTGGGTCCCGATCGGCCTGCACTTCGGCTGGAACTCGCCGCGGGCGGCATCTTCAGCGTCGTGGTCTCCGGCAACGGCGACTCGAAGGGGCTCCTGGAGGCCACGACGTCGGGCCCGGCCGCGCTGACCGGCGGCGACTTCGGCCCGGAGGGCAGCCTGTACGCGGTGCTGGCCGGCGTGGTGCTCACCGTGGTCTTGATGTGGCTGGCCCGCCGCCGCGGCCACATCGTGCCGCGCCGCCGCACGGTGGCGGGCCCGGCGACCGCTACAGTCACCCAGTGATCAAGCTCTGGAGTCTCCCGGACCTGTGGCGGCAGTGGCCGGTCAGGTCCGGGATCTTCCGTTAGCGCTGGAGGTCGGCCTTGTCGCGATGGTGCCAGGGCTGGGACGGCAGGGCACGCAGCTCGGCGACTTGCCCGACCGGCGCCACGACGCGTTGACCGTCCCAGTCATCGCCCTGAAGAGCCTCGATCTGCTCGACCTGGGACGGACGATCCGCGTACGCCGTCCTTCGGCGACCTGCACGCCCTCGTGGAAGAAACCGCGCAGGCCGGGCAACCAGGGGAGTTCACCGACGAGGGCCCGGATCGGACCCGAGTTGGCCGGCGGCCGGTCGGTCATCGCAGAAGTCCGCCGTTGACCAGATAGTGCAGGTCGCACAGCAGCTCCGAGACGATCACTGGATCGAGGGCGGCGAAGTTGTCCGCCCCGGTGAGTCGCGCGTCGCGGAAGAACTGCGCGGGCTGGTCGTAGACATCGCTGACCGTGATCCCCGGGTCGAGCGGGAAGTACATCCCTCCAGGACCTGGGAGGTCGCACTCCATGGTGGTCTGGATTCCGGCGTCCATCGGCACGCTCCGCCTCCACCACCCGCGACGCTCCAGTTTCAGTAACCGGTCGACCGGGACGTCGACGTCGACGAACTCGGGCAGTCCCTGCTGTGCGGCCTGTTCCGCGGTCGGCCGCCACACCGGCCGATGGAGCTGCGGGAACGGCTGAAGAATCTCATAGTCGGTGAGCAACGCCATCCACGCGGACAGGTCGGCCTCCAGGTCCAAGGGATGGGCGACACCGACCACGTCGTCGTCGCCCACCGCGAACGCCTTGTCGTCGACGTCGGCCATGCTGCCGTCGTCGGTCACCCGGAACGCCGTGCCCGCCGCCCCGTCCGCGCTGACGGTCACCCACACCAGACGCCGTACCAGGTGCTGCATCAACGGATGCCCGACCAGCAGCCGCCGGAACTCCGCACCGGTCCACCGCCGCCGGATCACCATCGCCTCCTCCAACCGGCGAATCTGATCCGTCGCCACGGAACGCAGGTCCTTCTTTAACCCGGCGAACCTCTGGTACGCCGCCGTCGCGAGCGCCTCGTCGTCGTTGGCACCCGGTTTGGGCAACTCCTTGCGCCTCCTGCCGTCCTCATCCATCACCAACGGCTTGAGCTGCTCGTCGAAACTCACCACGAAACGACGCGGACCATAGTCCAGTGTGAGAGTGTTCTGATCGTCTAGCCCGAAATCGGGAACGAGCCGATCGGCCAGCTGGTCGGAGGTCAATCCCAGCTCCGCGGCGACCGCCCGGACCCGGCTGTCCGCGCCGTACTTCAGCGCTTCGAACTTCACATTCCGCGAGATGGCGTGGAGGTGGATGAGCGCCATCTCGGAGCCGATCGCGTAGAGCACGTCGAGCCCGGTCATGGCACGCGCGTGACCGCCCGCGCCCGGCCAGGCCCGGACGACCGGGCTGAGCCGCGGCGCACGGTGTCGTCGTCGCCCATCAACGCCAACGCCTCCAGCACCCAGCTCTGCTTCGGCGGGAACCCCGCCGACTCCCAGGCCTTGAACAGAGACCAGCCGAACTCCGCCAACGCAACCGGATCCAGCGTCTCCCGCACCGCGGCCAAACCCGGGTACGGCAGACCCAGGCGCGACAACGCCAGCATCGTGCACAGATGTCGCACCGCCTCGGACGGCAACGCATGACGGCGATCGCGCAACAGCACCGGCGTCAGCGAACCGGCATCCTCAATCCATGGAGGAAGATCTGGCAGCCGTGCCGGCACGGCCTCCGCCGGACCGACCGACAACAACAGCTCCACCGCGGACGCCGCGGCAGCGCCGTAATCAGCGGCAGCTGCCCGTACCAAGCCGGCGTGACCAGCCGCTACCAGCACCCGCAGCGCCTGCTCCGCCGCACGACGCTCCGCGGCGACCGGACCGACCGCCGCCGGGATGAGATCATGCGCCGCTGCCTCCGGGTGCCGCCGGAGCCAGCTCACCGCGATCCACCGCACCGCCTTCAACCGGTCTAGCCAATCGGCCATCAGGGCGGCGACCCCGGCCCCCTCGGCGGGCAGCAACAGAGGGCCATAGATGTCCAGCGAACCCCGTTGACGGTTGCGCTGGACCACGACCGGCAACGCGTGCACGCCGAACCGGGCAAGCAGATGGGGCAGGGTCCATCCCGGCGACCAGAAGCTCGTCGGACGCCAACCGGGCAACAGCTCCAGCGCCAGCGACCGCGGTGCGTTGACGAAGAACTTTTCCTCGTCGGCGGCGTGGCTCATTCCGCCCTCGCGCAGCTTCGCCGCCGCCTGCTCCCAGCGTGCGAGGCCGGCGGCGTCCTCCGGTCCGGGCTCCTCGAACTCCGGCACCAACGCCTCGCGCTCCCCGGCAGCCCAGCACAACCGCGGCACGTCCGGCGGAGTCAGCCCCTTCACCACCACCGGCTCGGCCACCGCCCACGCACGCGTCCACGGCGGCGTTGCCAACAACGGGTGCAACAACCGCGCCGGTGCCTGCGGCACCGTCGACAACGACGCCAGAATCGACTCCACCTGCCGCCGGGCCACCTCCGGCAACGACGGCAGCACCGCACCCGCCACCTCCGGGTTCGCCGTCGCATGCCGGCGCAACAACTCGGCCGCCGGCCCCCGCTTCCCGTCCGGGTCGCCAGCCCTCATCCCTAGCAGACGCAGCGCCCGCACCGGGAATCGCTGCATAGCCTCGCTGAGCCCGGCCATGGCCAGCTCGTCGTCCGCATGCTGCACCAACGCGCCGAACGCTTCGTCGGTCGGGATCAACGCCAGACCACCGATCACCGCCCGCCGCTCGGCGGTGTACGCGTTCCGGTTGTTCAGCAACTCGATCAGGCGCGGCGCCACCGCCGCCCCGACCCCATCGAGGAGCGTGGCCAGCAGTCCACTCCGCAGCTTTAGATCGGACGCATCGATCTTCCGGACCAACCGATCCCACAGTTCAGGCGTCGAGACCGCGAACCCGACCAACTCGATGCGACGCAGATCGGCACCACAGTCCTCCTCGACCCACTCCGAGTCGGTCGGCATCAGATATGTGGTGATCGTGCGCTGCACCGTCGAGCGATATTCCGCAAGCGCTTGCCGAGCCTCCTCGTAGTCGGCGTCGTCGGCGACGGCAAGTCGGGCCCGTACCCGCTCCGCCAGCGGCAGCCACGGATCGAAACTCCACCGGCCACCGACGTCTGCCGGCGTCACCCGGCGCAGGTTACCGGGAATCTTGTATCTCTGCCCTCTGACGTCCAGACCGGCGGCCTCCGCGACGCCCCGTGTCGCGAACGTCAACCCGTGGGCCGCGATCCATCCGTCGGCGAG
>NZ_JBFAAF010000145.1:0-6160 GCF_040639595.1 Micromonospora sp. NPDC023814 | reverse complement strand
CAAACTCGTCGAACGACCCACCGCCGAACTCGACACGACCGACGCCGCAGCCGCCTGATCAAGATTTCTCATCCACAAGTCTTGACTATTGCTCAGCCCGACCACCACGAAGCCATGATCCACATCGCCATGATCATGACAATGTCACGCCGACTCGCCCGCACCGGCAACTGGTAACCAAAGTTTCCGGACGCTCACTGAGTGACGGTCGTTCTCGACGGCGTGTAGGACGAGGATGGCCTGGACGATCGCGGTGGCGCGTCGTGGGCAGCAGTGCAGCTTGGTCAGAATCTTCCAGGTCTTGAGGGTGGCGACGGCGCGTTCGCCGACGGCTCGGATTCGGGCGTGGCCTCGGTTGACGGCCTTCTGGCGTCGCGGCAACCGTGGCCGGTGTCGGTGGCGTTTGAACGGGGTCCGGGTGGTGCCGCCGGCGCCTTGTAGCCCTTGTCTGTGAAGGTCATCACCGCGCGGCTGGTCAACGCGTCGACGAGACCGACGGTTCGCGCGGCGGTCAGGTCGTGGACCGCGCCGGGCAGGGCGGGTGAGACCCAGACCAGCCGGCCGGCGGGATCGGCCAAGACCTGCACGGTCATGCCATGTCGTTTGTGCTTGATGCCCCTATGTTCGTCAAGTGGGAGCGGTCGTGGGTGTTGCGGTGATGGTTTTGAAGATTTCGCGGGCGATGTAGCGCTTGAGGCAGCGGAGGATGTCTCGTTTGGTGCGGCCGTCGGTGGTGCGGCGCTGAACGTAGGCGCGGGTGCGTGGGTCGGCGCGTAGCCGGGTCAGGGCGATGCGGAAGAGTGCGGCGTTGGCTTGCCGGTTGCCGCCGCGGTTGAGGCGTCGTCGCTGGGTTTTGCCTGATGAGTGCTCGATCGGGCTGACGCCGCACAGCGCGGCGAAGGAGGCCTCACCGGTGAGACGCTCGGGGTTGTCGCCGGCGGCGATGAGCAGGGGTGGCGGCGCTGTCGTGGCCGACGCCGAACAGATCGAGCAGCTTGGGTGCGGCGGTTCGGACCTCGGTGGTGATAAGTCGTTCCAGTTCCCGGATCTCGGTGGTGAGGTGCTCGATGCGTCGGGCGAGGAGGCGCAGCGTCCGGCGGCTGGCCGCGATCGCGGTGCTGGCGGCGGCGGGTTCGAGGTGGACGCAGTGCTGCACCTGGGCGCGGGTACTCAGGCCGGTGAGCTGCTCACGCAAGGCGGGATCACCGTTGACGATCACACCTTTGAGCTGGTTGATCGCTTGGGTACGGGACTTCACCGCGGAGTCCTTGGCGAGCTTGTAGTACCGCATGGCTTCCATGGCGCCGTCCGCGGTCTTCGGGATGACGGTGGCCTGCCCCGAGAGCACCGCCCGCGCGGCCGCTTCCGCGTCGACGGTGTCACTCTTGCCGCGGCGCCGACGCATCGAACGATCTGGGCGGTTCACCTCGATCACGGCGACGCCCTTGGCCCGCAAGAACCGCGTCAGCCCCGCGCCCCACGAGCCGGTTCCTTCGACCCCGGCCACGACCGTGTCACCGAATCCGTGCGCCCAGGACAACAGCTGCTGGTATCCGGCGATCGTGGTCGGAAACGAGCAGGTAGCCAGCGTCGCGCCGTGAGCGCTCAAGGCTACGACGACATGAACGTCCTTGTGGGTGTCCACCCCGATCATCACCTGACCGCCAGGGCTAGGTACATGCGGGTCGGACAGGGGCGCGGGCGTGGTGGGCACAGTGGCTACTCTCCCGGTTCGGCAGCTGGCGGATGGCTGGCCTCGGACCAGGTGGCGGTCAGGACTGTGACGGTGCCCGTTCGCGAAGGCCCCTATCGGGACACGCCCTGCCGGTCCGAAGCATCACACGCTGCCGCGGGATCCGATCGACAGATCAAACACAGGGCACCGATGGCCAACCGGAGTACGGGTCAGATCGGACCCGCAGCAGCGCACCTCGATTCTCACAGCCCGAGTAGTAGGGGCGTTGGTCGGCGACCCGGTCGATCGGGATCAGCGTGCCGTCGAGGATGGCATACGCCAGCCGGGCGGCCCGGCACATCGCGGCGGCGAGGTCGTCGGCGCAGGCGGCGAGCAGGTCGAGGGCCTCGCGTAGGTACCGCCACACGGTGGCCACCGACACCTCGAAGCCGGCCGCGAGGCGGGTCAGGGTGTCGCCGTTGCGCAGGTGGGCCAGGGCCATCAGCGCCTGTTGCTGCGCGGGCAGCCTGCGCCAGCGGCCGCCGAGCGCGCGGCGCCGGTCGCGGATCAACTCGGTCAGGCGGGTCAGGCTGCGCGTGGACAGCGGAATGCTGGCAGGATAGGTCAGCAACGGAGCTCCCATGCTGGGCAGTGCGTCTTGGTCGACTGCTGTCCTACCGGGAGCTTCGTCCTATCCGGAACATCGACACGCCGCCACTGCTTGCCTGGTCAACCGCCCTTGATCATGATGAAAAGGGCTCAGTCAACACGGGCGTGCCTTCCCGACCGACGCGCCAACGTCGGCCGTGCTCGAGACCTACACGAATCGATCACCGGGAACGTACGCCCCTTCCCGACCGATCCACAGGTCTCGAGCATTCCTCTGGGTCCGCCACCTCGGCCAGACTTAGCGCCCGCCGGATGCGGAGGACAACCAGAGCCCCGGCCAGCAGAAGCACCATCAGGGCGAGAGCCCCGATGCGGGAGCCGAGCATGGTGGAGATGCCGGTCGACGTGGGACGGGCATCGGCTGGCGGCCGGAACTCGGGGCTGACCGGCCCGACGCTGATGGCCGGGGTGGGTGTGGATTCGCGGTTCGGTGCGGACGGGACGGTCGGCTCGGCGCCCTTTGGTGGAGTGCCCACCCTGACCCCGCTACCATTGGCGTCGGCGGGGAGCATCAGGATCCAGCCGGGGCGCAGCCCCACCATCGGATCGGTGAGCCTGCCGCCGTCGGGCTGTGGTCGGTCCTTGTTGAGGTCGAAGATCTCGCGGTACCGCTTCCCGTTGCCGAGGGTTATCACCGCCACCTGGTAGAGGTACTCTGGGTGGCCGTTCACCGGTGCACCCACGACGTAGTACCTGACCGGGGCCGCGAGCGCCTGCTGGAGCGGCATGGTCATCCCGGCCGGGGCCAAGCGGGGCAGCACGGCCCTCGCAACGGGGGCGGGCGCCAACACGGCCGTCGTCACCACCGTGAACACCAGCGTCCGCCACCAACGGATGCAAATCTTCCGCACGTCAGTACGACGGACGGAGCCAACCCCGCGTTCACGTGTGGTCCGGCTGTCGATGGATGCTCGGTCAGAATGCGGTCGGGCCCGTCCGGTTGCTGTAGTTGTCCGAGCTGCCTCGGTCACGGAGGACACGAGCAGCGAATCCACCACGAAGCGGCCGACGGAGAGGTCCGCCGGCCGCTTCCTTCCCCTTGGGCCTTCCGAGGCCCCGTCGGCGGTTGGTGCCGTCAGCGAAGCCCAGGGTCACACCATGGGTTCCCAGAGTGCCGGGGTTCGGGTGGGCTCCCATCCGGGCAGGGCGGTGTGCCCCTGCCGACACATGTAGACGACACCCTGGTAGCTCACGTGCGCGCCGACGGCGTAGCTGACCTGTACCTGCCAGGAGGGGACGCCACCGGATCCGGCGACCGGCACGGCGTGCCAGAGTCCGGGCACCCGGGGCGGCTCCCAGCCGAGCTGCGCGGTGTGGCCCAGCGCGGCAACATACGTCACGCCCTGATAGCTGACCTGCGCGCCGGTGGCGTACGTGGTTCCAGCCAGCCAGGTGGTGACGCCGGTCGACGGCTGGCGCTGCGGAGCGGGCTGGTTCGGGTCGGAACTGTGGGTGTGCGGCGGCCCCGGGCTGGCCCCGTCCCCCGGTGCCTCCCCGAGCTCGATCGGGCGCGGTGGCTCGCTTGAGGACGGCTGTTCCGGCGACGGCGAGCCGGTCGGGGAGGGGCTCTGCGGGGCCGGCGAGACCGGCACCGGTGCGCCACCATCGCCGAAGACTACGTCGGAGCATGCGTAGAAAGCCTCTGGACTGTCCGAGCGCTGGTAAATTGTGTAGATGAGGTGCCGGCCACGCTTGTCCGGCAACTTCCCGTTGATCTTGAACAGCCCGCCCTCCAGGGGCGGCTGCTCCGCCCGCAGGAACGGCTGCGCCTCCAACGACGACCACGCAAGCGGCTGGCTCGGGTCGTAGCCGTCCTTGGTCACATAGAACTCGAAGACTCCATTGTGCGGCGCAGTCCCCTCCCAAAGGAACTGATAATTGCCACTGGACGGCAGGCTCGTCGTCGTCCAGTCAGCTCGGGGGAGGTCAAGCCCCTTGAACACCGGGTTGCCAGCGCTGCAGAGCTCTCCGTCGGGAACGATCTCACGGTGTCGGCCAGCGGCGTTGGAGATCAGGACGCCGTTCCAGTCGTACATCGCCTGCGCGCCGCCGGCCGCCTTGACTGCCTTGCACCCGTCTGAGCGGGGTGCCTCCGGCCCCTCCTGGTAGCAGAGGTAGATCCGGCTCGGCGGGGACTGCATCGAGCCGTGCGCCGACGCCTGTGGATTGCCCATGCTAATGACGCCGACTAACACGGCGGTGCCGGCGAGCACGGCCGACGCGATGAAGGCGCCCGGCTTCATCAGATGTGCCCACCTGGTCAACGTGGTCCGTTCGCCCGCCTGCACGGGCAGCGCCGGTCCATCATCAACTCGGTACCACCCATCATCATGTCCCACCGGTGGATCCGGGAGGGACATCCCGCGACCAAACCTCAGTTTCATCACACGCTCCTCGTCACTCACGGACGACGGTGGGCCGCCGCTTCCACACATGACGAGCGGCGGAGCGCCCTGGTTCGAAAGATCGTCAAGACCTGTGGGTGAGGTAGTTGCTACGCGGTTGCGGTGTCTTCGGGTCGTTCGACGAGGCGGCCGTTGACGAAGGTCGCGCCGGCGCGGACCAGTGCGACGAGGTGGGGTGCGTTGACTGCTCGCCACCGGTCTTGTGCGGCTTCGATGAGTTTGAACGCCATGGCGAGGCCGGCGGCGCGGCTGCCGGGGCCCTTGGTGACGCGGGTGCGGTGCCGGACGGTGGCGAAGGTCGACTCGATCGGGTTCGAGGTGCGTAGGTGCATCCAGTGCTCGGCCGGGTAGTCGTAGAAGGCGAGCAGTTCGTCGAGGTCGTCGGTGACCTTCGCGACGGCCTTGGCGAGCTTCGCGCCATACAGGCCCGTAAACCGTCTCGCGGCGAGTTGGGCGTGGGGCTTGTCCTCGGCGCCCCAGATCTCGGCCAGGGCGGCCTTCGCGCCCGGGTGCGCGGACTTGGGTAGCGCGGCGAGGACGTTGGCGGTCTTGTGGAGCCAGTCGTGCTGCTCTCGGGCGTCGGGGAACACCTCGCGCAGCGCGGCCCAGAACCCCAGCGCGCCGTCACCGACGGCGAGGACAGGGGCGCGCATGCCCCGGCGGGCGCAGTCGCGCAGCACATCAGCCCAGGAGCCGGTCGACTCGCGGTAGCCATCGGCCAGGGCGACCAGTTCCTTGGTGCCGTCCGCGCGCACGCCAACGATGACCAACAGACAGAGTTTGTCCTCGTCCAGGCGCACGTTGACGTGGATGCCGTCGGCCCACACATACACGTAGTCGACCTGCGACAGGTCCCGCTTGCGCCAGGCGTGGTAGTCGTCGGTCCACTGCCGGGTCAACCTCGTGATCGCCGCCGCTGACAGGCCGGCCGCCGAGCCGAGGAACTGCTGCAACGCCGGCACGAAGTCCCCGGTCGACAAGCCGTGCAGATACAGCAACGGCAACACCTCGGCGACCTTCGGGCTCTTGCGGCACCACGGCGGCAGGATCGCCGATCGGAACCGCCGACGCTGCCCGGTGACCGGATCGGTGCGCTTGTCGTTGACGCGCGGCGCCCGCACCTCGATCGGCCCGGCACCGGTCATCACCCTCCCGCGGCTGGACGTGGCCGTTGCGAACCACCAACCGCCGGCCCCGCTCGTCGCGCTCGTGCGCCAACTCGGCCAGATAGGCGTCGACCTCGGCCTCCAACGCCGCGGCCAGCATCCGCCGCGCACCTTCGCGAACGATGTCATCCAGCAGCGAGACGCCCTCTAACTGGGCGTTTTGATCTTGTCTATTCACGCTTGGCCGGATTCGGTCAAGCGATGCCGGCCCAGCAGAGTGATCGCGTTGCGGATACCGTCACCAT
>NZ_JBFAAF010000144.1:0-6262 GCF_040639595.1 Micromonospora sp. NPDC023814 | reverse complement strand
TCTTCGGACCCTGCGGCCTGCGATCCCCACGGATCTCGAACACTGCAACCCCTGATCACGTCAGGCGTTGCAACGATCCCTAGAACCCGAGCGCACTAAAAGGGGCCCTTCCTAACACCCGTTGGGAGAGCGACATGCGCAGACTCCTGCGAACCGTCCTCGGCGCGGCCACCGCCGTCCTCGCCGTCCTCGCCTGCACCACCCCGGCCGCCCCGGCCAGCGCCGCCGACGCCCCGTACGACGTGCTGGTCTTCTCGAAGACCGCCGGCTTCCGGCACGACTCCATCGCGGTCGGCACCCAGGCCATCCGCGACCTCGGCGCGGCCAACAACTTCACCGTCACCGCCACCGAGGACGCCGCCCAGTTCACCACCGCCAACCTGGCCCGGTACGAGGCGGTCGTCTTCCTCAACACCACCGGCGACGTGCTCGACGCCACCCAGCAGGGCGCCTTCGAGGCGTACATCGGCTCCGGCGGCGGCTTCGTCGGCGTGCACGCCGCAGCCGACACCGAGTACGACTGGTCGTTCTACGGCAACCTGGTCGGCGCGTACTTCGCCTCGCACCCGCACATCCAGCAGGCCACCGTGAAGGCGGAGAACCGGGCGCACGCCGCCACCGCGCACCTGCCGCAGACCTGGACCCGCACCGACGAGTGGTACAACTACCGGACCAACGCCCGGTCCACCGCCCGCGTGCTGGCCACCCTCGACGAGTCGTCGTACTCGGGCGGCTCGATGGGCGCCGACCACCCGCACTCCTGGTGCAAGACCCACAGCGGCGGCCGAGCCTTCTACACCGGCGGCGGGCACACCCAGGCGTCGTACGCCGAGCCGGCCTTCCGGGCGCACCTGCTCGGCGGCATCCGGTACGCGGCCGGCCGCACCAGGGCCGACTGCCGCCCCGAGACCGGCTACACCGCGCTCTACGACGGCTCGACCACCGGCTGGTCCCAGGCCGGGCCGGGCGGCTTCGGCAACGCCGACGCCACCCTCACCTCGGTCGGCGGGATGGGGCTCTACTGGTACAGCGCGAAGCAGTTCACCAACTACTCGCTCAAGCTGGACTGGCGGCTCGCCGGCGACGACAACTCCGGCGTCTTCATCGGCTTCCCGCCGTCGGGCGACCCCTGGTCGGCCGTGCACAACGGCTACGAGGTGCAGATCGACGCCACCGACGCGGCCGACCGCACCACCGGCGCGGTCTACACCTTCAAGTCCGCCGACCTCGCCGCCCGGGACGCGGCGCTCAACCCGCCGGGGGAGTGGAACACGTACGAGCTGCTCGTCGAGGGCGAGCGCCTCCAGGTCTTCCTCAACGGCGTGAAGATCAACGACTTCACCAACACCGACCCCGCCCGGTCGCTCGCCGGCCACATCGGGCTCCAGAACCACGGCACCGGCGACGACGCCTCGTTCCGCAACATCCGCATCAAGGAGTTGGGCACCACCCCGCCGACCGGCGACACCACCATCCAGGCGGAGGCGTTCAGCTCGGCCGGCGGCGTCACCCCGTTCACCAAGGCCGGGGCGAACGGTGGCCAGACGCTCGGCCACATCGACCCGGGCGACTGGGCCGCGTACGACGGGGTGGACCTGACCGGCGTCACGTCGTTCCGGGCGCGGGTCGTCTCGGGCGGGCCCGGTGGCACCCTCCAGGTGCGTACCGGATCCACGACCGGCACCGTGCTCGGCGCGGTCGCGGTGCCGAACACCGGAGGCTGGACCACCTTCGCCGACGTCACCACCACCCTCGGCGGGGTCCCGTCCGGCACCCGCACCCTCTACCTGACCTTCACCGGGTCGGGCTCGGGGCTTTTCGACGTGGACGACTTCACCCTGGTCAGGCCTGGCGGCAGCGGCGGCGTGGGCCCGATCCGGGGCCTGGCCGGCAAGTGCCTGGACGTGCGCAGCGCCGCCACGGCCGACGGCACCCAGATCCAGATCTGGACCTGCAACGGCAGCGCCGCGCAGACCTGGACGGTGACGCCGAACTCGACGGTGCGGGCGTTGGGCAAGTGTCTGGACGTCTCGGGTGGCGGTTCGGCGGACGGCACGAAGATCCAGCTCTGGACGTGCAACGGCACGGGCGCGCAGAACTGGTCGGCGCAGCCGGACGGGACGCTGCGCAACCCGCAGTCGGGCAAGTGTCTGGACGTCTCCGGCAACAACCCCGCCGACGGCACCCCCGTGCACCTGTGGACCTGCCACACCGGCACCAACCAGAAGTGGACCCTGCCCTGACCCGGGTCCCCGCGATCTTGCAGTTGGTGCCCCGGCATCTCGGGCGAACGCCGCGAAACACGGGCCGAAACTGCAAGATCGCGGGGCGGGACGGTGGAGGGAGGGCAGGGTGCGGGGGGTTTCCTCGGGTCGCCGGGGTGCCTAGAGTGGGGGCGGCGACCGTTGTGGTGGCCGGTGGACCGGCGGGAGGCGCAACCCGGCGGGCCTCGGTGCGTCCCGCACCCACCGGCACACCCCGCGGCCCCGCCGTTCACCGGTACCGGCCGGTCACCCTCGCCCCGGCCCGCCCGGACGGAATCCCCCATCACGACAGGGGAGAAGGACAATGGCGCGACCCATCACGCTCTTCACCGGCCAGTGGGCCGACCTTCCGTTCGACGAGGTCTGCCGGCTCGCCTCCGAGTGGGGCTACGACGGGCTGGAGATCGCCTGCTGGGGCGACCACTTCGAGGTCGACAGGGCCCTCGCCGACGACTCGTACGTCGACCGGAAGCGGGAGACCCTCGCGAAGCACAACCTGAAGGTGTACGCGATCTCCAACCACCTCGTCGGCCAGGCCGTCTGCGACCACCCCATCGACGAGCGGCACCAGGGCATCCTGCCGGCCCGGATCTGGGGCGACGGCGAGCCCGAGGGCGTACGCCGACGGGCCGCCGAGGAGATCAAGGACACCGCCCGGGCGGCGGCGAGGCTCGGGGTGGACACCGTCGTGGGCTTCACCGGGTCGTCGATCTGGCACACCCTGGCGATGTTCCCGCCGGTGCCGCCGGAGATGATCGAGCGGGGCTACCAGGACTTCGCCGACCGCTGGAACCCGATCCTCGACGTCTTCGACTCCGTCGGGGTCCGCTTCGCCCACGAGGTGCACCCGAGCGAGATCGCGTACGACTACTGGACGACGAAGCGGGCGCTGGAGGCCGTCGGGCACCGGCCCGCGTTCGGGCTGAACTGGGACCCGTCGCACTTCGTCTGGCAGGAGCTGGACCCGGTCAACTTCATCTTCGACTTCGCCGACCGGATCTACCACGTCGACTGCAAGGACGCGAAGGTGCGTACGGGGGACGGGCGGCGGGGCCGGCTCGCCTCGCACCTGCCGTGGGCGGACATGCGGCGCGGCTGGGACTTCGTCTCGACCGGTCACGGCGACGTGCCCTGGGAGGACTGCTTCCGGGCGCTGAACGCGATCGGCTACGCCGGCCCGATCTCGATCGAGTGGGAGGACGCCGGCATGGACCGCCTCGTCGGCGCCCCCGAAGCGCTGCAGTTCGTCCGGCGGCTCGCCTTCGACGCCCCGGCCGCGGCCTTCGACGCCGCGTTCAGCAGCAAGGACTGAGCACCCGTCAGCGGCACGGACCGAGTCCCGGCTGCCGGTCGACGCCACGGTCGGCGGCGCGGGCCGGGGCCGTCAGCGGTCACGGCCGCGTGCGGCAGCGGGGACCCGGCCCGCAGCGGGGACTCGGCCCGCACCGGGGGCCGGCCGCCGGTCGGCCCCCGTCAGCCGGTCGAGAAGAGGTGGTCGCTGACCAGCCGCGCCGCGCCCACCACTCCGGCGCGGTCGTCGAGGTCGGAGAGCACGATCGGCATGGTGCCGGTGGCCAGCGGCGCGGACCGCCGGTAGACCACCCCACGGATCTCGGCCAGCAGCGTGTGGCCCAGCCCGGCCGGCGCGCCCCCGATGACGACGATGCCCGGGTTGAAGAAGCTCACGAGGCCGACCAGCACCTGACCCAGGCGGCGGGCCGCGTCCCGGGCCAGGGCCTGCACGGCCGCGTCGCCCGCGCCCGCCGCCGCGGCGACGTCGGCCACGGAGAGGGTGCCCGCCTCGGCCAGCCGGGCCGCCAGCGCCGTGGACCGGCCCGCGCGGGCCGCGGCGAGCGCTGCGCCGACCAGCCGGCGGTCGCCGCAGTACGCCTCCAGGCAGCCGGTCTCGCCGCAGGCGCAGCTCGGTCCGTCCTCGGTGAGCGGCAGGTGGGCGATGTCCCCGGCGCTGCTCGTCGCGCCCCGGTAGGGGGTGCCGCCGAGCACCAGCCCGCAGCCGATCGCGGTGCCGAGCTTGACGTAGAGGAAGTCGTCGAAGGTGCGCCCGACCCCGGCGTGCTTCTCGCCGAGCGCCATCACGTTCGCGTCGTTGTCGACCAGGGCCGGGCAGCCCAGCTCGGCGGCGAACGCCTCCCGCACCGGGAACCGGTGCCAGCCCGGCATGGCCGCCGGTGAGGCCGGCGTGCCCTCGGGGAAGTCGACCGGCCCCGGCAGGCCGACGCCGACCCCGGTGAGCTGGGTCAGACCCAGCTCGGCCCGCAGCTTTCCGACCAGTTCGACGGCCCGGCCGAGCACCGGCTCCGGCCCCACCCGAACGTCGATCGGCTCGGCGATCTCGGCGAGCACGGTCAACTCGCCGTCGGTCACCGTGACGGTGATCCGGTCCGCGCCGACGACGACGCCGGCGAAGCGCACGCCGCCGGCGACGCGCAGCATCGAGGACCGGCGACCGCCGCGCGACGCCGCCGGCCCCGCGGTCTCGACGAGGCCCCGCTCGACCAGCCGGTCCACCTCCGCGGCCAGCTTGGACCGGGACAGGCCCACCGCGTCGCCCAGCTCCACCCGCGAGCGGGGACCGTCGTCGCGCAGCAGCCGGACCAGCCGTGCCTGGTACGCGTTCTCAGGCCGGACGAGGACCATCGCCATCACCTCCCGGCCTGAAGTCTTCCACGGCGCTGTTACCGGCGTGTGGCGCGCGGGGCCGCGCCCGGTCGTCCCGGACGCGGCCCCCAGGTGCGTGTCGGGTCCGTCAGCCCCGCAGACCCGACATGTGCTGGAAACTGAGCTCCGCGTAGCGCAGCGACCGGCCCGGGTCGGTGGCGCCGCCCGGTGCGTTGTCCTGCTCCCACATCGGGTTGTGGTAGCCCTTCGCGCCCATGTTGGCGAAGAACCCGCCGTAGTCGATGTCGCCCTGGCCGAGCGGCACCATGTCGTACCCGGCGCTGCTGGCCGGGTTGAACGCGCCGTCCTTGGCGTGGAACAGCGGGAACCGGATCGGCTGGGCAGCCACGGTCGCCAGCGGGTCGAAGACGTCGGTCCGCGTCACGCCGTCCGGGTCGGTGTAGCTGCGGAACCGGTGCTGGGCCACGTGCGCCCAGTAGATGTCCATCTCGAACCACACGTACGCCGGGTCGGTGAGCCCGATGAAGTACTCCAGTTTCCGCACGCCGGAGGACCGGGTCGGCCGGCCCAGGGCGTCCAGCGGGCCGCTGTCGAGCAGGAAGTTGTACGCCGCGTCGTGGTTGTGCGTGTACAGCTTCAGCCCGCGGGCGGCGGCCAGCTCGCCCAGGGTGTTCCACCGCTCCGCGGCGGCGTCCCAGTCGGCCTTGTAGTTGCTGCCGGTCGGGTCGCTGCCGGTGCCGATGTGCGTCATGCCCAGCGTCTCGGCGATGTCGAGCTGCTGCTCGAACGCCGCGAGGGTGGTCGGGTTGATGACGCTCGGGATGGACGCGTGTGAGCCGTTGGCCCGCAGCCCGTTGTCGTCCAGGATCTTGCGGATCTCCGCGGCGGTGATCTGCCGGCCGAGGATGGAGGTGTGCTGGTTGTAGCCGGCGAACTCCACCTCCTTGTAGCCGATCTCGGCGAGCCGCGCGAGCACCCGCTCGAAGCCGTACGGCACTCCGCTGGTGTCCGGGGCGGCGCCGATCCGGTCCCGGACGCTGTAGAGGATGATGCCCCGCTTGCCGACCGGGACGAGCAGGCCGTTGCCGTTGGCGCCGGCGGCGGGGGCGAGTCCGGTCGCGCCGACGGCCGCCGCGCCGGCGACGCCGGCGAGGGCGCCGAGCATGCGGCGACGGCTCATCCCGTGCTGACTGTCGTTCATGTGTTGCTGCCTTTCTCGATGCTGGGGAGGGCGGATCCGGGCCGGGCCACCGGCGGTGGCCCGGGCACGTCGGTGCGGTGCCCGGCACGCCCGGCCGGACGTACGTGCGGGCCGGCGGGTTCCTCACCGGCATCGCCGACTTCGACGCCGAGTTCTT
>NZ_JBFAAF010000143.1:0-6270 GCF_040639595.1 Micromonospora sp. NPDC023814 | reverse complement strand
GAAATCGGCAACAACTTCGACCGCGAAATCCACCTCGGAGTGTTCCACCGACCGATCACGTCGGACAACGGCCGCGTGGCGGCACCGACGTTCGGTACCGACGGCGGCGTGAGCTACATGCTCTACGAGGCCGGGCCCCGCCTCGACGCCAGAATCTGCGTGGCCCGCGCGGTCTAACGACACCGTGCGTGGTGCAGATCGTTGATGAACGATGATCGTGCGGGTGCTCTGCCGTCGCCCCGCCCGCCGCGGATCCGGTGTCCGTACGGTACGGCGATTTCGTGGGAACACTTGCCCAAAGAGGTTGGGCTTCGGGTCAGGAATCACCTGCTGGCACCGGTTGCGGGACCGGGACAACGCCGGCGTGTGGCAACGACTGCACGAAGTGCTGCTGGGCAAACATCGGGCAGCCGGGCAACTCGACATGTCCCGGGCGGTGATCGACGGCTCTTACGTCGGGCGCTCAAGGGCGGACCAAAGCAGGTCCGAGCTCGGTCGGCCGCCGCGAGTCTGGCTCGAAGCACCACGTCATCACCGATGCGGGCGGCATCCCCTCGCAACGGCACTACTGGCGGCAACCGTCACCGACGACGAGCGACACCGCCGACCGAGTCGCATCCACCTACGGGTAGCCCCGCCAGGGTCATGATCTTCTCGTGATCGCCCCTGCGCGGCCCAACCCACGGTGAACCAGCCGCGTATCGCACGCGTTCTCATGTGGGGCGATGACAAACTTCGCCGGCCGCGACCCCGCACTTGATCGGAGGAGTGGATGCCCGAAATGCTTCGCCAGTTTCACACGCTCAGCGAACCTGTGACATCGCCGTCCGGCGTGTGGGCGCTGCGCTACGACGCCGGTGGCCGTGCAGTGATCGCGGACCAGAACGGCGTTGTTACCTGGGCCGCGGGCGCTGCCGGCGTTCTGCGCCTCGAACTGAGCGGCGTCTTTGCCGTGCACGCTGATGACGAGGTCGTATGGCGCGGAGACCTGCCGGTGTCCAGATACACCGCCATGCGCGTCTCCGACAGCGGAGACGCAGTTTTATACGATGACGGGCTCCCCGTCTACAGCGTCCTGCACGGGCCGATCGAGTCAGCATCGCTGGGCAACCGGGCGCCGGTGGCGGAGATCCGCGGCAGCCGGTTCATCCAGTCCGACAACGGTAAGCGCACCGTGCACCGCACCGCCGACGGCACCAGCCTAGTCTGCACGACGATTCTGGATCCAGGCGCGGTCAGCAGCATCGTCGTGCAGCCCGAGGAGGTCCGCACGCTCGAGCAACCGGATACTTGGCTCACCTGGCGCTTTCTGGACGACGGCGAGTACGGCAGCTGGTGTCTGGTACTGGTAGGCCCCAACGACGATGTCCGCTGGGTGTTCGGTAAAGGCCATGTCGGGGAACAGGGAACCCCCTCAGCGGTCGCTCCCGCCGAGCCCGAATACGACTCGGAGTGGCTGGACAGGGGCCTGGAGGTAGGCGACGCCTACTGCGTCACGGTGATTCACGATGTCGACCCGGACGAGGCGCTGCGCCGATTCGGGGCCCTGGACGAGGAGACTTCTACCGCGACGTGGGCGCAGTTGCAACGGCGGGCCAACTACGAGGATGTCGATTCGGACTTCATGATCGTAGCGGCATTCCCGCTGGGCTCGCACACGCTGCTCATCGAGGACAACGGCTACGAGGCCGCTGACCGGCCGGATCTGTCTCGCGGTACGTTCGCGGTCTCGTCATACTGCAGCATCAACAACGACCACCGGTTCCTGGTCAGCCGTGACGGTGAGGTCCTGGCGTCCTTCACGGACTTCCTCGCCAGCGAGGCCAAAGGCGCTGCCCCGGCCGTGCTGGCAACGGCATTGGCTGAGATGGGCATCGACGACATCGAAGCGTTCGATGACGATAATGACAACTACTTGGACGACCTGGAACTGCTGTGCCGGGTCGCGGGTGTCCGCCCTAGGGTCGATGACGTCACCGGGCGCGGCCGCGTCGCGATCCTGCGGAGAGTGGACGTCCATAGGCGCGTGTACGGTTCCAGGGAGCCGATGACGGACTGAAGTGCCCCCTGTCGACCGGGCACCTCGATTCCTGTCAGGGACTCGTGGTGGATCTTCTCGCAGGTGTCGGGGCTGACGTTTCCCAGATGGCTGTGCCGGCGGCGAGGGTTGTAGACGCCCTCGATGTAGGAGAGAACTCCATCTCCAGCTCGTGCCGGCTGGGCCGGGCGCGGGTGTAGACCGGCTCGGTCTTCAAGATGGCGAAGAACGCCGGCGACGGCGGTGAGGCGCCAAGTTCTGGCTGTAGGTCCTCACCGAGCTGGAAAACCGGGTGCATCTCGTCGCTATCGGCGCTTCGGTCACCAACCCGGTTGGTACGAACCGGGTGGACATTGAGCCTTTTTCATCGTGATCAAGGGCGGTTGAGCAGGCAGGCGCGAGCGGTGTCGCTGGCACCATGTTCCGGTGCCGACCGGCGCCAGCGGCCCCTGGAGCTTCTGCCCCAGGGGCCGCCAGCCGTCAAGGATCATCAGTCGTTCGTGGTGTCCCAGCCGTAGTCGGGCAGGTCGAAGAAGTCGTCACCGTCGACCCGGTCGACGGTGCCGTCGGCCAGGCCGCCGAGCAGCGACTCCACGCCGGTCTGCACGCTCTGCACGAGCATGCCGTGCTGCTTCTGGCCCAGGTCGTCCTGCTGGCCGCGCACCTCGAACAGCACACTGCCGGTGCCGTTGAGGGCGAACGCCGAGCGACCCTGGCCCGCGTACTCCCGGGTGTCCGGGTGGTAGTACCGGCCGATGGCCGCGAGCTTCGACTGGCTGCCGTACTGCGCGGTCATGCCGTTGGCGACGGTGAGGGCGTAGCGGCGGGACTTGTCCTGGTCCAGCGCCGGCCACGCCGTCTTGTACGCGGCGCCGTCCTGCACGCCCAGCGGCGGGTAGTCGAGCGAGACGGAGATGAGGTTGCCGTCCTGCTCACCGCCGGTGAGCCGGTCGCACGGCCCCATGTGGTGCAGGTCGATGTACGCGTCGACGGCGCCCTTCTCCGCCCGCAAACCCACGTAGACGTCGCGGATGGCCCGCGACTCGGGGGAAAGGAAGAACCCGGCGTCGGTGTCGCGGCCCGGAAGGTCGGCAGCGCGCGGCACGTAGTCGAGGTCGGGGTTGAAGTCGCGGTTCAGGTCGTAGCCGGGCAGGTTGATGCCGTCCCCGTTGAGCCGGTGGTACCAGGCGCGCGGGGCACCGGCCAACTGCGGGAACTCCGCGACCGTCGCGTCCCAGGACCGCACGTTCATGCGCCGGTTGAGCTCGCCGCCGTCGGGGTTGACCATCGGCATGGCGACGAAGGTGACCTCGGTGAGGATCTGTCGGGTCTGCGCGTCACCGGCGCTGCCCAGGCGCTTGAGGATCCCGAGCAGCGCCTCGGTGCCGGTCCGCTCGTTGCCGTGGATCGCGCTGGTGACCAGCAGCACCTTGTCGCCGGTGCCGACCCGGGCCGTGTACAGCTCCCGGCCCTCCGGCGAGCGCCCGACCACCTCGACGTCCACCCGGCCGCCGCTGGTGCGCTCGATCTGCGCGAGCTGGTCGCCGACCTGCTCGTGGTTGCTCCAGCCCGACCAGGACGGGTCCTCGGCGATCTTGCAGCTGCCCTGCCCCGGTCCCTCGGGAGCGGCGGCGGAGACCGCCGGAGCGGTGAGGATCGAACCGGCCAGCGCGGCCGTCACGGCGGCGGCCAGGGCCCCGCGGGAACGGAGGATCGTCGACTTCGTGTGAACCTGCACGCGTACTCCTCTCGTGGATCCACCGACCACCGAGCGGGGCGCAGAAGAGCGCTGGTGACGCTCGGGGAGCGGACCACCTCTTGCTTCCGAGGATCTTGACCTGCGCGGACGGCGGATGCAATAGAGAGCTGCGCTTTTCTCGATGCGAGGGCAGGTTCCGGCCGACGCGGGGGAGTCCTGCCACCCGGTGCGTAGTCTGATCGTCGATCACCTGCCCGCTCGGTGCCGGGTCCGGTGGCGATGCACAGCATCGTGGTTGCCGCACCGGGTCGAGCAGTATTCGCGACGCCCGTTGCGGCTGGTGTCGACGAACACCGTCACGCATGTCGACCGCGCGCAGACGCCCAGACGCCGCCCTTCCGCCTCGACCGCGAAGATCGCCAGACCGCCGGCCGTGACCGCTCGGACCCGGCCGACGACATCATCGTCCTCGGGCGTGAAGTGCAGGTGCGGACGCAGCCCGTCGTGGGTGGTCAGAAACGCCCCGGCAGTCCCCTCGACCAGCAGCGCGTTGATCGCCGCGCAGCGCTCGTCGGTCCCGGGCGCCTCGAACACGGCTCGCAGCCACACACCCCACACCCACAGGATCTGTGCCTGCCGGGCCGTGAGCGCCGGTCGGCGGATCTCGTGCGTACGCAGGACCGCCTCGATCTCGCCCGCCCCGATCCCACCCACGCCCGGCCGACCCTCGACCACGAGGTTGGCCAGATCGGCGGCGAGACGGACCCCGGTCATCTGCGCTGTCCCGACCGCACCGTCCGCCTACGTCCTCGCCAGGCGGACGGGCGGCGACACGCACCTCATCGCGTCCATCACCGGCGCGCAGACGCTCCTCCCGATCGCCACGCTCCCGTTCATCGTCGGCCTGACCGCGGGATAGCCCCCCGCGCCCGGCGGTACACCGCCACGGCCAGGTCCGCGGGGCTGTCTCGACCGAGCGGCGTTTCGACCCAGACCGTCCGCCTGGAAGTCGACGTGTGAGGGTCACCGCTGGGTGAGGGGCCGTCGTCCCATCTCAGCGAGGATTCCGGTGCCCTGACCGAGTTCGATGAGGTAACCGTCCGGGTCACGCAGGTAGCAGCGGATCTCCACCCCGTGATCCTTCGGTTCGGTCAGGAACTGTCCGCCGCGGGAACGCCACAGCTCGTAGACAGCGCGTACGTCGGTGACCCGGATGTTGAGCGCGCCGCTGAGCACGTTCGGGTCCGCCGGTGCCTGCGCCCGGACGGTCGGCTTGTCGTCGGTCGGGCCGCCCTCGTCGTTGATCACGATGTAGCCGTTGTTCAGTCGGAGAATGGCCGGTTGCCGCTCGCGTACCACCGTCGCTCCCAGCACGTTTCGGTAGAACTCCCGCGAACGGTCCACGTCCCGCACGATCAACAGGTGGGTGAGCACCAGCCCGTGCTCGGGTTGGAAGTAGTCGGGCGCCTCGTCCGTCACCGCAGTCTCCTCCGGGTCGGCCGGACGGGTACCCACGCGCGCGCCGGGCACACCTGTCCGTCTCCCGGCTCTGGATCGGGCGTGCGCGGCTGGCTGTCCCCGTCACCGCGGTGCGGAGTGTGGCCGTTGTGGCCGACCCGCTGGGCCTGGCGCGGGGCGCCCGGCGCGGGATGGTGGTGTCGCACCGCCGCCGTCACGTTCCTGTTCGCGCCACGCCGGTGGCAGGTGTTGACGCCCAAGCTCGCCACGTACGGCGTCGGAGGACTGGCGTACGGGCTGATCCTCGCCGGCACCGCCGCCGCAGCCCTCTTCGCGGTCGCCGCCGTCCGCGGCGTCGCGCTCGGCCTGCCGGCCAGCACGGTGCTGGCGTTGCTGGCCCGCATCAGCCTGGCCATGGTCGTGTACCTGCTGATCGGCGTGGGCATGGGCGCCCTGATCCGCCACCAGGTCGCAGCCCTGTGCGTCGTGATCGGCTACCTGTACCTGGGCGAGACGCTGCTCATGATGATCCCCGGCATCAACGCGTTCTATCCGGTCCTGCCCGGTGGTGCCACCGCCTCCCTCACCGACTTCACATACCTCGCCGACGCCATGTCCGAACAGGTCGGCAGCAGAGCCGTCCAACTACTGCCACCAGCCACCGGCGCACTACTGCTCACCACGTACGCACTCGCCGCCTCGCTGATCGCCGTCATCATCCCCATGCGCCGCGACATCACTTGACCCGACGCCCCCAACACCGAGGCCGAAGCGCAGAGCCGCCATTCATGCGTACTCGAGCGGCCCGGTCAGGTCGTGCTCCGCGACGGCCTCGATGAAGTCGGCGAACTGTTGGGCGCTGGCGGCGACCAACGAGCTTCGGGGCGGTCGTTACGGCCGACCGCCCCGAAGACGTCACCGGTGGCGGATCACGTGAGTAGTGGTTCCGATTCCCTCGCCCTTCTGGCCCTCGTTGCTGTCAGGGGTCTGCTGCACCGATAGGTGACAGTTTTAGTCACGCGGCCTGACTGGCCAGTGGGGTCATGATGGTCTCGTACTCGATAGGGGTCAACCG
>NZ_JBFAAF010000142.1:0-6358 GCF_040639595.1 Micromonospora sp. NPDC023814 | reverse complement strand
CCGGGCAACCGCCCGGATCCCTCCGCGCCCCAACGCCCGGGCTTCGGCCCCCATCAGCAGCCGACGCTGCCGCTCATCAAGATGAGGAAAAATCGGAGTTGTCGTGAGCGACGACGGCCGGGAGACAGTGTTGCTGCCGCGAGCGCCGCAGGTGTTCGCTCTCTATCGTTCGGACAGCATCAACAACTCGATGCACGACGTCCTCGGCTGGATCCTGGCCCTACCGGGCGGTGAGATCCTCATGGTCCAGGGGCTTCCTGGCACCAGAGAGGTGATCTGGTCTGAGTCGCTGAGTCAGGTCGAAACCTTCTGGGCGCCCATGGCCGGCGCCGACGTCGTCATGGTCACGGAGCCGGCGGACGGAGAGGCACGAGATCGGCAAGCCGGACGCTAGCCGGCCCCACGACCCGGGTCCGCGCCATCGACGGGACGCCCAGCCAAGCGCGACGGCGGACGCGGTGCGGGCATGATGGACGGGTGACCGAACTTCCCCGGGACCTGCCGGTCTTCGAGCGCAGCGCGGTGCGGTGGTGGTGCTCGACGCCGACGGCCGGGTGCTGCTGTTCCACACCCGCGACCCGGACCACCCGCGCCTGGGCACCTGGTGGGAGCTGCCCGGCGGCGGGATGGACCCGGGCGAGACGTACCTGGACACGGCGGTGCGGGAGCTGCGCGAGGAGACCGGCATCGTCGCCACCGCCGCGCAGATTCCGTGCCGATGATCACTAGCGGGCTGCGAGCCTTCACGTTCGGGTCACCGCCGACCGCGAACCCTGCTCGAATCGAGTTTCGAAGGAGCCCTTATGGATCGAAACTTTAGGATCAACTGGGGCCCGGTGCGGTCGACGGCTGAGCGGGTTTTTGAGGAGTTGGGTGGTGGGGGGGAATTTGATAGCGCGTTGTTGAACTTTACGTGGCGTGTGTGGTTAACGGACGCGGGGTTTCATGTGGGGGATCAGCGTGTCCAGCGCGCGATGGTCGACGGTTGGCTCTTGATCAGTGGTGATGATATCGACGGGTTGGAGACGTTGGCGCGGGAGGTGCGCAGACGTGCCCCGGAGTGTCCTGTGAGGGTGGAAATGGGGGGTGTGGCGCGGGTAGACGAGACGATGTTGCGCAGGTTTCAAGCGATGCATGTGTCGGTGGTGCCGTGGGTGCCGGGTGTTGTGTCTGGACCGCAGCAGCGGACCGGTTGGGAGAGTGTGCCGCGTCCTGACGCGGAGAGTTCGGTGCCGTTGACGCCATTGTGGACGGGTGGTGGTACGGCTCCGGCGGCGTCTGCGAGTCCGTTCGGCGGTGACGGCGCATGGGCTGGTTCGGACCTGACGGCGGCGGCCCGGTCGTCCGGTGGTGGGATCGGGCAGGAGGCGGCCGACCCGGTTGCTGGGGACAAGCGTGACACGGCAGTGGCTGATGTCGTGACTGATGTGGGGTGGAAACGGCGTCGGTTGGACCAGGGACGTGTCGAGGTGGTCCGTGGCGGCCCGGATCACGGCCAAGAGTCCAGCGACGATCTCAAGCTGGTGCGATGGGTGCAGCACCAGGTAAGCCCCGACCCCGAGATGGAGAACGCTTTTCCCTGGCGTGATCCGAAGGCCCCGCACGCACGCGTCTACGAACCGTATGCCGACGACAACGGCGAGGTGCACCCCACCGTCGGCGCCGACGCTGCAAACATCACCGCGGAGATGGTGTCCGGGAAGGGCCACCTGGCATTTGTCGCCCGGGACCCGGATGATTCGCGGCTGCCCCTGACCATGGCCGGAGCAATGCCACAACTGTGGCGCCAGCTGGAACAGGATGTGGCCGCCGAGGTCCGCCGACGGGTTCTGGGTCAACCTGCACCGACCGCGCGAGTAACACCCGGCCGCATGCAAGCACACCACCTCCGCCCCCACGAACACATGCTCATGGGCCGTTGGGGACTGTTCCTGGCCAGCGATCCCACCGGCCCCGAACAGCCCGCCCTCACCCAAGGCCGGATCTTGGGTCTGTATCTCGGCGCCGTACTCAAAACCGACGAAGACATACAACAGTGGGAAAACACCTATCGGCTCTACCCGACATACGGGATAGACTTACCCGCCGGACGACGTTTCATCACAATGAGCGCAGAAGGAGCCGCCAACGCGATCGCCTTCGCCAACACCGCCATCACTGACGACCCCACCTCACCTAAAACCGACGAGTCCCGGGTTAACGCCGTCTTCGTGCAGTTCCGCATCCGAATAGCCGACAGACGCGGCAGAATACGCAGAGAAAACATCATGGCGCTGGTCGCCCTGGACAACGCATTCGACCCGCACACCAACCCCCACCGCATCATCCTCGCCAACTACGGCAACAACGCCTACGTCGAAGACAATTTGCAACCGCACATAAAACAGGAACCCCAAAGCCAGTCCCCGTGGGACAACCCGCCAGGCCCCAGCGAGACCGACCTTCCCGAACCCCGCCTACCCGCCGACACGATCATCCCAGCCACCGCCGACCAGACCACCCCGCCCTTCGCGTTACAGGACATCACCGGCGGGATACCCCCCCGACCCCTAGCAACCACTGAGCAACCATCGCGACCCATTCCGCGGTCGGCCCTCACCGCGCTATCGCGTTCGCTGCCTTCGCGGGTGGATGTATCAGGTCCGGGTTCATCGGATGAGCACGAGCCGGACATGTCGCGGTCGCAGCCCGATGCGGCCGATAGCGGCGAACAGTCCTGGCCGCCGGTGCCCGCAGCGGTGCACGAAGCCCTCCAACAGACACCGCGCGTGGTGCCGGGCAGCGCGGTCGTGGTGTGGGCGGCGATGCTGCGTCACCGCCAGCCACTCACGACCGCCCAGATCATCGACTCCACCGTTCTCGACCAGTCCGCGATCACCAGCGCGAGCGCCGCCGTGCGGTACGTGCAGGCGTTGCGGGGGCTGGGCCTGCTCGTCGCGCGGGGCAAAGACGGCCAGGCCGTGCGATACCAGGCGGTGGTTCCCCAGGGGTGGTCCCCACCCGAGCGGCAGGCGGCCACCGACTGGCTCGACCGCCAACCCCCACCGGCGCCCCCCGCGAACACCCCGCCGGTGCCCGCAGCGGTGCACGAAGCCCTCCAACAGACACCGCACGTGGTGCCGGGCAGCGCGGTCGTGGTGTGGGCGGCGATGCTGCGTCACCGCCAGCCCCTCACAACCACCCAGATCATCGACTCCACCGTTCTCAACCAGTCCGCAGTCACCAGCCCGCGCACCGCCGCGCTGTACGTGCAGGCGTTGCGGGGGCTGGGCCTGCTCGTCGAGCGGGGCAAAGACGGCCAGGCCGTGCGATACCAGGCGGTGGTGCCCCCGGGGTGGTCCTCATCCGAGCGGCAGGCGGCCACCGACTGGCTCGAGCGCCAACCCCCACCGGCGTCCTCCGCGAACACCCCGCCGGTGCCCGCAGCGGTGCACGAAGCCCTCCAACAGACACCGGGCGTGGCGCCGGGCAGCGCGGTCGTGGTGTGGGCGGCGATGCTGCGTCACCGCCAGCCCCTCACAACCACCCAGATCATCGACTCCACCGTTCTCAACCAGTCCGCAGTCACCAGCGCGAGCGCCGCCGTGCGGTACGTGCAGGCGTTGCGGGGGCTGGGCCTGCTCGTCGAGCGGGGCAACGACGGCAATGCCGTGCGATACGAGGCGGTGGTGCCCCCGGGGTGGTCCTCATCCGAGCGGCAGGCGGCCACCGACTGGCTCGAGCGCCAACCCCCACCGGCGCCCTCCGCGAAGACCCCGCCGGTGCCCGCAGCGGTGCACGAAGCCCTCCAACAGACACCGGGCGTGGCGCCGGGCAGCGTGGTCGTGGTGTGGGCGGCGATGCTGCGTCACCGCCAGCCACTCACGATCGCCCAGATCATCGACTCCACCGTTCTCGACCAGTCCGCGGTCACCGGCACGCGCGCCGCCGCGCTGTACGTGCAGGTGTTGCGGGGGTTGGGTCTGCTCGTCGAGCGGGGCAAGGACGGCAAGGCCGTGCGATACGAGGCGGTGGTGCCCGCGGGGTGGTCCTCATCCGAGCGGCAGGCGGCCACCGACTGGCTCGAGCGCCAACCCCCACCGGCGTCCTCCGCGAACACCCCGCCGGTGCCAGAAGCGGTGCACGAAGCCCTCCAACAGACACCGCACGTGGTGCCGGGCAGCGCGGTCGTGGTGTGGGCGGCGATGCTGCGTCACCGCCAGCCCCTCACAACCACCCAGATCATCGACTCCACCGTTCTCGACCAGTCCGCGGTCACCAGCCCGAGCACCGCCGGGCTGTACGTGAAGGCGTTGCGGGGGCAGGGCCTGCTCGACGAGCAGGGCAAAGACGGCAAGGCCGTGCGATACCAGGCGGTGGTGCCCCCGGGGTGGTCCTCATCCGAGCGGCAGGCGGCCACCGACTGGCTCGAGCGCCAACCCCCACCGGCGCCCTCCGCGAACACCCCACCGGCGCCCTCCGTGAACACCCCGCCGGTGCCAGCACCGGTGCACGACGCCCTCCAACAGGCAGACAGAGTGGTGCCGGGCAGCGCGGTCGTGGTGTGGGCGGCGATGCTGCGTCACCGCCAGCCACTCACGACCGCCCAGATCACCGACTCCACCGTTCTCGACCAATCCGCGGTCACCAGCCCGAGCGCCGCCGGGCTGTACGTGCAGGCGTTGCGGGGGCTGGGTCTGCTCGTCGAGCGGGGCAACGACGGCAGGGCCGTGCGATACGAGGCGGTGGTGCCCCCGGGGTGGTCCTCATCCGAGCGGCAGGCGGCCACCGACTGGCTCGAGCGCCAACCCCCACCGGCGCCCTCCGCGAACACCCCGCCGGTGCCAGCAGCGGTGCACGAAGCCCTCCAACAGACACCGCACGTGGTGCCGGGCAGCGCGGTCGTGGTGTGGGCGGCGATGCTGCGTCACCGCCAGCCACTCACGACCGCCCAGATCATCGACTCCACCGTTCTCGACCAGTCCGCGATCACCAGCCCGAGCGCCGCCAAGCTGTACGTGCAGGCGTTGCGGGGGTTGGGTCTGCTTGTCGAGCGGGGCAAGGACGGCAAGGCCGTGCGATACCAGGCGGTGGTGCCCGCGGGGTGGTCCCCACCCGAGCGGCAGGCGGCCACCGACTGGCTCGAGCGCCAACCCCCACCGGCGTCCTCCGCGAACACCCCGCCGGTGCCAGCAGCGGTGCACGAAGCCCTCCAACAGACACCGCACGTGGTGCCGGGCAGCGCGGTCGTGGTGTGGGCGGCGATGCTGCGTCACCGCCAGCCACTCACGACCGCCCAGATCATCGACTCCACCGTTCTCGACCAGTCCGCGGTCACCGGCCCGAGCGCCGCCGTGCGGTATGTGCAGGTGTTGCGGGGGCTGGGTCTGCTCGTCGAGCGGGGCAACGACGGCAGGGCCGTGCGATACCAGGCGGTGGTGCCCCAGGGGTGGTCCTCATCCGAGCGGCAGGCGGCCACCGGCTGGCTCGAGCGCCAACCCCCACCGGTGTCCTCCGCGAACACCCCGCCGGTGCCCGCAGCGGTGCACGACGCCCTCCAACAGACACTGGGCGTGGTGCCGGGCAGCGCGGTCGTGGTGTGGGCGGCGATGCTGCGTCACCGCCAGCCACTCACGACCGCCCAGATCATCGACTCCACCGTTCTCGACCAGTCCGCGATCACCGGCCCGAGCACCGCCAAGCTGTACGTGCAGGCGTTGCGGGGGCAGGGTCTGCTCGTCGCGCAGGGCAAAGACGGCAATGCCGTGCGATACCAGGCGGTGGTGCCCCCGGGGTGGTCCCCACCCGAGCGGCAGGCGGCCACCGACTGGCTCGACCGCCAACCCCCACCGGCTCCGACACCAGACAACCCGAGCTCCGACCTTACAATCGCGTGGGTCGAAATGCCCCACGATCACCAACCAGCGCTGCCACCCGGGACACTGTCAGCCGCCCGCACCTGGTTACGCGTCCACGGGCCACACTGGAACGCCGTCCTCCAACAACACGCAACCAGTGAAATTCTGGAACTGTGGGATCGCTTCACCACAACAACGACGTTTCCGTACAGCACGCTAGGCGATTACACAGCCGTCCTGGAAGGGGCATGGCTCACGTACGACCAGCTCTTCCAGGCCGCCAGCGACACGAAGATCGCCATACCAAGCCCGAACACCGTCTTCGGGCAGGCCGGCTCGCGGCCGCCGGTCGGAGGCGACGCCGCGACAACGGTGTCGCCCGCGTGGACTGAACCGCCGTCGTCGGTTCGCAGCGAGTGGCGAGACGCGCGTACGAGGCCGGCGGGACCGGTCGGCTCTCAGCCGGGTACCGAAGCGTCGCCCTACCTTCACCGACGTGTGCGTGACACCACGTCGGGATC
>NZ_JBFAAF010000141.1:0-6372 GCF_040639595.1 Micromonospora sp. NPDC023814 | reverse complement strand
TGCACGACGCCCTCCAACAGGCAGACAGAGTGGTGCCGGGCAGCGCGCTCGTGGTGTGGGCGGCGATGCTGCGTCACCGCCAGCCACTCACGACCGCCCAGATCATCGACTCCACCGTTCTCGACCAGTCCGCGGTCACCAGCGTGAGCACCGCCGCGCTGTACGTGCAGGTGTTGCGGGGGTTGGGTCTGCTTGTCGAGCGGGGCAAGGACGGCAAGGCCGTGCGATACCAGGCGGTGGTGCCCCAGGGGTGGTCCCCACCCGAGCGGCAGGCGGCCACCGACTGGCTCGAGCGCCAACCCCTACCGGCGCCCTCCGCGAACACCCCGCCGGTGCCCGCAGCGGTGTACGAAGCCCTCCAACAGACACCGCGCGTGGTGCCGGGCAGCGCGGTCGTGGTGTGGGCGGCGATGCTGCGTCACCGCCAGCCACTCACAACCACCCAGATCACCGACTCCACCGTTCTCGACCAATCCGCAGTCACCGGCACGCGTACCGCCCGGCTGTACGCGCAGGTGTTGCAGGGGTTGGGTCTGCTCGTCGAGCGGGGCAAAGACGGCAAGGCCGTGCGATACCAGGCGGTGGTTCCCCAGGGGTGGTCCCCACCCGAGCGGCAGGCGGCCACCGACTGGCTCGAGCGCCAACCCCTACCGGCGCCCTCCGCGAACACCCCGCCGGTGCCCGCAGCGGTGTACGAAGCCCTCCAACAGACACCGAGCGTGGTGCCGGGCAGCGCGGTCGTGGTGTGGGCGGCGATGCTGCGTCACGGCCAGCCACTCACGATCGCCCAGGTCATCGACTCCACCGTTCTCGATCAGTCCGCGGTCACCGGCACGCGTACCGCCGGGCTGTACGTGCAGGTGTTGCAGGGGTTGGGTCTGCTTGTCGAGCGGGGCAAGGACGGCCAGGCCGTGCGATACGAGGCGGTGGTGCCCGCGGGGTGGTCCTCATCCGAGCGGCAGGCGGCCACCGACTGGCTCGACCGCCAACCCCCACCGGCGTCCTCCGCGAACACCCCGCCGGCGCCCTCCGTGAACACCCCGCCGGTGCCAGCAGCGGTGCACGACGCCCTCCGACAGACACCGAACGTGGTGCCGGGCAGCGCGGTCGTGGTGTGGGCGGCGATGCTGCGTCACCGCCAGCCACTCACAACCACCCAGATCACCGACTCCACCGTTCTCGACCAATCCGCAGTCACCAGCGCGAGCGCCGCCGTGCGGTACGTGCAGGCGTTGCGGAGGCTGGGTCTGCTCGACGAGCGGGGCAACGACGGCAATGCCGTGCGATACCAGGCGGTGGTGCCCCCGGAGTGGTCCCCACCCGAGCAGCAGGCGGCCACCGACTGGCTTGACCGCCAACCCCCACCGGCGCCCTCCGCGAACACCCCGCCGGTGCCAGCAGCGGTGCACGAAGCCCTCCAACAGACACCGGGCGTGGTGCCGGGCAGCGCGGTCGTGTTGTGGGCGGCGATGCTGCGTCACGGCCAGCCACTCACGACCGCCCAGATCACCGACTCCACCGTTCTCGACCAGTCCGCGATCACCGGCACGCGCGCCGCCGCGCTGTACGTGCAGGTGTTGCGGGGGTTGGGTCTGCTCGTCGAGCGGGGCAAAGACGGCCAGGCCGTGCGATACCAGGCGGTGGTGCCCCCGGAGTGGTCCCCACCCGAGCAGCAGGCGGCCACCGACTGGCTCGAGCGCCAACCCCCACCGGCGCCCTCCGCGAACACCCCGCCGGTGCCAGCAGCGGTGCACGAAGCCCTCCAACAGACACCGCGCGTGGTGCCGGGCAGCGCGGTCGTGGTGTGGGCGGCGATGCTGCGTCACCGCCAGCCACTCACAACCACCCAGATCACCGACTCCACCATTCTCGATCAGTCCGCGATCACCGGCATGAGCACCGCCAAACGGTACGTGCGGGCGTTGCGGGGGCTGGGCCTGCTCGTCGAGCGGGGCAACGACGGCAATGCCGTGCGATACCAGGCGGTGGTGCCCCCGGAGTGGTCCCCACCCGAGCAGCAGGCGGCCACCGACTGGCTCGAGCGCCAACCCCCACCGGCGCCCTCCGCGAACACCCCGCCGGTGCCAGCAGCGGTGCACGAAGCCCTCCAACAGACACCGCGCGTGGTGCCGGGCAGCGCGGTCGTGGTGTGGGCGGCGATGCTGCGTCACCGCCAGCCACTCACGACCGCCCAGATCGTCGACTCCACCGTTCTCGGCCAGTCCGCAGTCACCGGCACGCGCGCCGCCGGGCTGTACGTGCAGGCGTTGCGGAGGCTGGGCCTGCTCGTCGAGCGGGGCAAGGACGGCCAGGCCATGCGATACCAGGCGGTGGTGCCCCCGGAGTGGTCCCCACCCGAGCGGCAGGCGGCCACCGACTGGCTCGACCGCCAACCCCCACCGGCTCCGACAACGGACGAGGAGATGGTGGGTGCGAGCCCGGGGGACGGGCCGGGCTGGGCGCGGGCACGGGCGCTGTGGGATCTGCCGGCAAGGGTTCGAGACGCGATCGAACCCACAGCGGTGGTGTCGGTACGGCCCGGAACAGACACCGTGCCGATCGTCGGTGGACGCCGGTTGCATCACTGGTTCCGGCTGGCCGACCCGGCACTCGTGCGGCAGTTCCGCGCGACGATCGGGCCGCTCGTACTCGCCGAGGTCACCAACGGCCCATCCCGGCGGCTAGCCGCGATCCAACAGTTCGTCACCTGGCTCACCGAACAGGTGAACCTCCCACCGATCCAGGTCACCACCGCAGAACCCGGCCCCGCCCGCGACGCGATGCTGCAGACCGAACCCGACCAGCACACCCTCACCATCGCACCACAACTACTCACCACCCCCGACACCAACCGGGTACTCAGCACCGCGCTCCACGAAGTCCACCACGCCGAACAGCACAAACTGCTCACCCTCATCGCCGACCACGCCACCGACGACCACCTACGCACCCACTACCCCACCACCACCCAGACCACCCACCTACGCACCATCGCGCAACTACTCACCACCCCCACCCCCACCCCCACCCCCCCCACCACCACCACCGACACCGACACCGACACCGACACCGATCCCCACGCCACCATCGCCGCCTACACCAACACCTGGCGCCGACACTGGCACCACCCCGCCGAAGCATCCGCCAACGGCATCGAACAACTCTGGACCGACCTCGACGCCTTCACCACACACCCCCTACCCACCACCACCGAACAAGCCCTCCACCACTGGCTCACCAGCCCCAACTGGCACCAATCCCAACTCCGCCTCGCCCTACACCGCGACATCCTCACCACCCGCCACCACCAACCCCACCACCTGCCCACCCACCACGCCCTGCTCACCCTCGCCCGCCACCACCTCGACGACCTCGGCTACCACTACCTCACCGAACCCCACCCCCACCGCCGACAAACCCTCCTCCTGCACCACCTCCTCCACCAACCCCACCCCCACCCAGAAACCCTCACCGCCCTCGCCACCCTCACCACCACCGAACCAGCCACCGACAAAACCTGGACCACCCTCCTCACCACCCTCGCCCAACCACCCACCCACCTCCACAACCCCCACACCAAATACACCCTCATCACCCTCATCCAAACCCTCACCACCACCCACCCCACCCACCGCCACGCCCTCACCTCACTCGCCCACACCTACGCCCGCTGCACCACCCCCAACCCATAAACACCCCCTTTCGATGCACCCGCCCCGGGCGGCGCCCATACCCACTCACAGCAACTTCACAGGGCAGGTCACGCCGCATCTGTCAGCCCGAAACCGGGCGATCTGTCAGCGTCGGCCGCCGGCGGCGGCGCCTTCTGACTTCGGCGGCGTCGACCCCTTTCGTAGGGGGTTCCGTGGGGGCTTCATCGACCGTTCGTCGGCGAGCAGCCGCCAGCGGGCCCGTTCAGCCGCTCACAGCGCAGACATCCCATGTGCTTTGGCTGTCAAGCGGCGACGTGTTCGAGGCGTTCTGTGAGGTCGGGCCAGGCGGTCTCTTCGTCGTAGGTGGTCTTGGTTTTCAGGCAGCCGTGGAGCACGCCGACGAGTCGGTTGCCGAGCTGGCGCAGCGCCGCGCGGTGACCGACTCCGCGAGCACGGAGTTGGTCGTAGTAGCGGCGGGCGCCGGGTGAGGCACGTATGGCCGTGAGCGCCTGCATACCGACCGCGTCGACGAGCCGGTCGTTGTGCACGTGACGGGCCAGCACGACCTTCTTCTTGCCGGACTGACGGGTGATCGGGCTGGTGCCGGCGTAGTTCTTGCGGGCCTTGGCGCTGGCGTAGCGGGTCTTGTCGTCTCCGAACTCGGCGAGCACCCGGGCGCCGAGCACGGCGCTCAATCCGGGCTGGCTGACGTAGATATCAGCGTCCGGGTGCTGGCCAAAATGGGCCCTCACCTGCTCATGCAGAGCCTTGATCTCGGTGTTGAGGGTGGTCAGGATAGCGACCTGAGCGCGGACCGTGGCGGCATACGCGGTCGTCACGACGGGCGGCTGGCCCAGGTGGTCGGCCCGTAGCGCATCTCGGATCGCCTCGGCCTTGACCGCGGCATGGTGCCGCCGTGCCCGCTTGACCGCGGCGAGAATCCGCGTCAAGGGGGGGCGGTAACGAACGTGTCACCAGCCGCCAAATAGTTGATCTTGCTTGTGGTAGTGCGCGGCTGGTCATGGGGTGCTCAGGATGATCGCTCGTGAGCCGATCCCCTCTGGACCTTGATGACCTTGTTGAGCACTGGACGTTGCTGCCGGATGAGCTGGATCTCATCGTGCGCCGACATGAGGCCACGCGGCTGGTGTTCGCGGCGTGGCTGAAGTTCTACACCCGGCACGGCCGGTTCCCGCGTGGACGCAGCGAGCTACACGACCACGCGGTGGCCTTCATGGCCCGGCAGTTGAAGGTGTCGGCCGGTGACATCGGCCTGGTGGAGTGGGACGGGCGCACGGCGGAGCGACACCGGGCCGCGATCCGGGGGTATCTGGGGTTCCGGGAGTGCTCCACGGCGGACGCGGACAAGCTGACGGCGTGGCTCGCCGCGGAGGTCGCGGGCCAGGAGCGCCGCTTCGACCTGGTCCGGCAGGAGCTGCTGGCCGAGTTCCGGCGCGGGCGTATCGAGCCGCCGGCGGACGGCCGCATCGAGCGGATGGTGCGCTCGGCGCTGCACCAGGCGGAGAAGGAGCTGTGCGCCCGCGTGCATGGCCGGCTACCGGCGGATGTGCTCGCCCGGCTGGAGGAGCTGGCCGGCGCCGATGATGACGGGCCGTCGCTGCTGGCGACGATCAAGGCGGTGCCCGGGTCGGTGAGCCTGGACTCAATGCTGGCCGAGATCGAGAAGCTCCGCGCGGTGCGGGCAGTCGGCGTACCAGCCGCGGCGCTGGCGAACGTGGCGCCGAAGGTCCTGGCCGGGTGGCGGGCGCGGGCGATGGTTGAGGCCCCGTCGCACCTGGCCCGGCACACCCCGCAGCTGCGGGTGACGTTGCTGGCCGCGCTGCTGCGACTGCGGGAGCGGGAGATCACCGACGCGCTGGTGGAACTGCTGATCGCCACGGTGCACCGCATCGACGCCCGAGCGCAGCGCAAAAACGTGGCCGAGGGCTGGAACGGCGGCAACCAGGTGCTGTTCTACGGCAAGGGCGGCGACATCGCCACCAACCGCCACGACGAGCAGGAACTGTCAGTGGCGTGCCTGCACGTACTGCAGGCCGCCGTCGCCTACGTCAACACCCTGCTCGTGCAGGACATCCTCGCCGAACCCGCCTGGCCGCACACGCTCACGCCGGAAGACTGGCGCGGGCTCACACCGCTGTTCTGGACACACGTCGCCCCGTACGGGGAGGCCAAGCTCAACATGGCCAAGCGCCTGGAGCTGCGTACCGAACTCGCTGCAGCCCCAGCCCCGGTAGGTCCGGCAGCCCCGGCGGGGTTCGGGCAGCTGTAGTTCGCCTGGGTGAGCCCTGCCATCGCTTCCACGGTGCAGGGCTCACGGTGTCTCCTACCCGGCCCCTCCCTACACAACACAAATGAAAACCGTTATCGTCTGGTGGTCCGGGATCGCTCGAACGTCGGGAGTGCGCGGTGGGTCATGTGCTGTTGGTCGAGAGCTGGGTCGGTGCGATGAGCACCTTGCTGCCCCGGGCGATCCGGGAAGCGGGACATCGGTTCACGTTCCTGACCAGGAACCTGCACCACTACCTGCGGCCGGGCGGCGGCGAAGGGGTGCACCCACTGCTGGCGGCGGACAATGTGATCACCGCCGAGACCAACGACCTAGATGTACTGCCCAGGGACGTTGGTCAACCTGGTGATGGGCGGCTTGCCGCCGGTTGCGGTGTGGGGTCGGTGGTGATTGTAGTGATGCAGGAAGGCC
>NZ_JBFAAF010000140.1:0-6373 GCF_040639595.1 Micromonospora sp. NPDC023814 | reverse complement strand
CGCGCACGGCCGCAACATCATGCACGCCCTCACCGAACTCGCCACCGGCCGTCCCTGGCTACCCGCAACCGGAACGACCACCTGATCAGTCACAGTAGTAGTACACCGTGGAGTGTGGCGGAAAGTCATGAGGGAGGTACTTCCAGGCGATCCCGGTGCGGTTGACGTAGAGGATGGCGTTGAACACCTCCCGGACATCGGTGCGAGCGGGCTCACCGGTGGGCCGCCGGTCGAGGCGGGCCTGCTGCCAGGCGAGCAGGGTCGGTGCGATCAGGGCCCAGCGGGCGTCGGAGATGTCGCTGGGGTAGGCGCGGCGAGCGGTCACGTCACAGCTCTACTCTGGACGGACCCGATGAGCCCGCAGCCGACGGCAACGGCGAGTCCCGGTCATGTCTACGTCAGACGGAATCCGAGGCGCATCTGTATACGAAACAGACGCCGAATCGTCCGATCTCCCACGTATGCATCCCCACCAAAACGGCGAAACGCTCGAATGGCGCATGCGACAAATCAGGAATAGCGCGAGATCGCATCATCGAATGCCCACTCAGAGGGCGGTTCGAAGATCTTTGAGTAGATTTATGCTTTGCGTCCGCTTGTAGATCATTCGGATGGGTTGGACTGTAAAAATAACTTGACACTTCTGCCCACGAAGCCGCGGGCGATCATCGCCGGTACGGCGGTGCCGTACCGGCGATGATCGCGGGACCGTGGCAGCGCCCGGGAGCGCTGAGGATGACGGCTGGACCGGTGGACAGAGCGAGTGCCCCGGACCGGGTCAGGCTGTGGCCCGGAGGTGTTCGTGCGTCCATTCCTCGAAGGTCGTGAGGGGGATGCCGAGGGCTCGGGCGAATTCCGGGCGGGCGGGTTGCCCGGCCACGTTCATGTGTGCGTGTGAGACGCCTGCCCACACCGGCATTCCCGCGGCGATCGCTTCCTCCTCGGTCATCTCCGGCGCGGTCAGCTCGGTGCCCAGTGCACGGGACAGGATCTTGGAGATTTCCGTCATGGTCAGGTAGTCGCTGGCCAGTTCCAGCTCGACCCCGTTGAACCGATCGGGTTCGGCGATGGCTGCGGCGGCCGCACTGCCGATGTCATCGACCGCGACGAGGGAGAGCCGGGTCTGCGGCTTCAGCACAGTCGCCAGGCCGCCCTCGACGCCCCGGGGGAAGAGGTACGCCGAGGAGGGCAGGAAGTTCTCCATGAACCAGCCCGGCTTGATGAGTGTCCAGTGCGTGAAGCCCGCCTCGCGTACCCGGTTCTGGATGCTGGTCTTGGTGGCGTAGTAGGGCTCCAGGGGCGCCCAGCGCCCTTCGGCCCAGCCGGTGGTCTCGGTGTGCTGTCCGGCGCCGGAGACGGACGTGTGCACGAACTGCGGCACTTTCGCGGCCAGCGCGCCCTCGATCAGGTTGACGGCCTGGATCAGCTCACCCTCGAAGTCGATGGAGGCCCCGTTCATCGCGGGCATCTGCACCGAGAAGACCGCTCGGGCTCCTTGCGCGGCCCTGACCAGCGAGTCGCGATCGTCGAGGTCGCCGATGACCAGTTCGGCACCGAGCGCTTCGACGGCCCTCGCCCGGTCGGTGGCGGGGTTGCGGACCAGCGCCCGGACGGGAACGCCCGCCGCGAGCAGGGCACGGGCGGTGGCGCCACCCTGCTGTCCGGTGGCGCCGATGACCAGGACGGGTGCGGGATCGGTGGGCATGAGGGCTCCTCCGGATTGCGCGGCTATTAAACGGCGGGCCCCACCGTTTGTGCTTGGCTACTATACGGAGGGCCCCGCCACTTAGCAAACATCGAGGTGACCAATGCCAGTCCAGCGTGCAGACGCCCGGCGCAACTACGCGCGCCTGCTCGCCGTGGCCGAGCAGGAGATCGCCGCGCACGGCGCCGACGCATCCCTGGAACAGATCGCCCGCCTTGCGGAAGTCGGGTCAGCCACGGTGCGCCGGCACTTTCCCAGCCGCCACGCACTGCTGGAGGCGGTCTTCCGTGAACGGATCGAGACCCTGTGCGCGCACGCCCGCAACCTGGGCGGCAGAGCCGATACCCGGGCCGCGCTGCTGGAATGGCTCAGTGCCGTCACCGCGTCCGCCGCGACCATCCGAGGACTGGCCATCGCGCTGACCCGCGACAGCGCGGCGGACCCCGCCGAGGCGCACGAGCACTGCGCTTCGGCGCAGCTCACGGAGGCGGGCGAACCACTGGTACGCCGCGCAACCGACGATGGCGCGCTGACGCCCGGCGTGACCATCACCGACCTGATCATGCTGATCACCGGTATCGCCCTGGCCACGGAACACAATCCGGACCCCGCTACCGAGGCGGACCGACTACTCGCCCTGACCGTGGTGGGAGTCAGTCCCCGTCAGAGGTGAGCGCAGAGCGTACGGGTGTTGGTTGGCGCACGCCGCGACCTGTCAAGGCGGTGCCCTCACACAGATGTCAGAGCCTGGTAAATAAGGGTTTCGGGAGGCCGGCGGGGTCGGTGCAGATCGACAACCGTGACGGCGTCGGCGTGGTTGCGTGACATAGGGAAGGGCCTTCGGTACGAGCAAAGGCGACAAACCAGCACGACCGAAGGCCCAACCCTGCCTGTATACCTTGTCGCCGGTGTCGCCGCATCCACCACCCCGGCCACCCTCGATGCTCACCTGCCCACCGCCCGGCCACGGCACTACCCATCCGACACCAGCGACGCCGAATGGGCCGTCCTCGCCCCACACGTCCCGGCCGGCACCGGACGTGGCCGGCCGATCATCTACCCACGCCGCGACATCGTGGACGCCATCCGCTACCTCGACCGCACCGGCTGCCAGTGGGACGCGCTACCGGCCGACTTCCCCCACCACAAGCTCGTCTACCACTACTTCAAGACCTGGACCGCCGACGGAACGCTGCACCGCATGCACAACAGCCTGCGAGAACAGGTACGTGAGCAGATCGAGGACCGCGACCGGCAACCGACGGCCGCGCTGGTCGACTCCCAGTCGATACGCGCCGCGGAAACCGTCGGGCGCCCCAGCCGCGGCTACGACGCGGGGAAGAAGGTCAACGGCCGGAAACGGCACATCGCCGTGGACGCCTGCGGACTGCTCCTCGCGGTCCTGATCACCGGCGGCAACGTCCAAGACCGTGACGGCGCCCGACCCCTGCTGTGGGCGCTACACGCATGCTTCCCCACCATCCAGCTGACCTGGGCCGACAGCGGCTACGCCGGCAAACTCGTCGACTGGGCCGCCACCCACCTCACCCTGACCGTGCAGATCGTCGCGAAACTCGCCGGACAGACCACCTTCGTCGTCCTACACCGCCGATGGGCGGTCGAACGCACCTTCTCGTGGATCAACCGGTGCCGATGCACCGTCCGCGACTACGAACGACTACCCGGCCACCACGCCGCGATGGTCCAATGAGCTCTTTTCATCCTGCGTAGCGGTTGGCTTCGATCCGGTGTAGGGCGAGGATGGCCTGCACTATCGTGGTGGCTCGGCGTGGGCAGCAGCGCAGCTTGGCCAGGACTTTCCAGGTTTTGAGGGTGGCGATAGCTCGTTCGCCACGGGCGCGGATCTTGGCGTGCGCACGGTTCACGGCCTTCTGCCGGCGTGACAGCTTCGGCCGGTAGCGGTGCCGCTTGAACGGTGTGCGCACGCTGCCCCGGGCACCTTGATAACCCTTGTCCGCGAACGTCATCACGTTCGCGCTGGTCAGCGCTTGGATGATGCCGTGGGTGCGAGCTGCAATCAGGTCGTGGACCGCGCCCGGCAGTGCCGGCGAGGCCCAGACGAGCCGGCCGGCCGCATCGGCGATGACCTGCACGTTCACCCCGTGCCGTTGATGCTTTCCGGAGTAGTAGGGCTTCTGGTCGGCGACGCGGTCGATCGGGATCAGCGTGCCGTCCAGGATCGCGTACGCCAGCAGCCGGATCCGCCGCATGGCCGCGGCCAGGTCGTCGGCCGATGCCGCGAGCACCGCGACCGCTTCCTGCACGTAGCGCCAGGCGGTGGCGACACCGACAGCGAACCCGGCGGCCAGACGGGTGTAGGTGTCGCCGTTGCGCAGATGAGCGAGAACGAGCAGTGCCTGCCGTCCTGGATCGAGGCGCCGCCAGCGCGATCGATGCTGCTTGCGACGGCTGCGGATGCGGTCGGCGAGGTGGTTCAGGGTCCGGCTGGACAACGAGATCGTGGACGGGTAAGACAGCACAGGCGAGGCTCCCGGTCGGGGCGTCTGATCTTGGTCGACAGCTGTCTTACCTGGAGCCTCGCCCTCATCGATACCCGGCCCACCAACACCGCGCCTGAGCTGCAAGATCAGGTTGGAAAAGGCTCAATGGGCCATGATCATCGTCATGGCCCGCCGCCTCGCCCGCCACCAACACACCTGAAACCCTTATTTACCAGGCTCTTAAACCCTGGTAAATAAGAGCGTGCAGATGATTAACACGCTGGTTTGATCTCTGATAGGGGTGCGGTTTCCCCGTCGGTGAGGAATGCGACGAGGTCTGCTGGTGCGGGGAACCGGGCCGTCGATGGTGTGATGACGTATCCGTGCTGTTCCAGGAGTGGGCGGGTCTGCTGAACGGCGATGGTGATCGTCTTTCGGTCCACGTTGAACAGCTCGGCCAGGACCGCTTGTGTGCAGAGTCTGCGCAGGTAGAGCACGGTGGCCAGGATGCGGTCGGCGTCACTGAGCTTGACAGGCGGCCCTGCTCCCATAGCGCGGCGGCGTACGGCGCCGCGCCGCACGTACCGGTTCTGCTCACGATCTGCGCGTCGCTGATCTCGACTCCGGTGGGGTAGGCGGCGGTGTCGAGTTCGGCTTGCACTTTCAGACCGGCGCGGGTGGTGGTGGCCGCGATGGACTGCACGATGACTTCGTGGCTGGTCAGCGGCCTGCCGCGCCAGTTCATCGTGATGTGGCTAAACAGCCGGTGCTCGATCTTGTTCCATTTCGAGGTCCCCGGCGGCAGATGGCACACCGTGATGTGAAGTCCGCTCTCTGTGGCCAGGGCCGCGAGTTCGGTCTTCCACGCCCGGGTGCGGTGACCGTTGGAGCCGCCCGCGTCGGCGGTGATCAGCAGCCTTCGGGCATTCGGGTAGTCGCTTGTGCCGCGGGCGGACCACCAGCGGCGGATCGAGGCGACCGCGAACGCGGCAGTGTCGTGATCGCAGCCGACGTTGACCCAGCCGGCGTTCGCGGTCACGTCATAGATCCCGTACGGAATCGCCTTGCCGGTCTCCCGGTCGGGAAAGTCGTGCGTCTTGACCTGGACGGGCTCACCCACTGAAGTGATCTCAACAAGATTCGGGTAGGTATTTGTATTCGAAATGAGTCAGGTGCAGCGCGGCGGCGACGATATCGCCGATCCGGCGTGGGCTGGCGGTGGTGTGGCGTAGCGTTTTCCAGCGTCCAACCAGGATGGCGAAGCCGCGTTCGCCTTGCCAGCGCAGCCCGCGCAGCAGCTGGTTGTAGGCGCGGTTGTCGGGTGCGAGCCGGCTGCCGTCGGCAGGCTGCTTGACCGGAGTCTTGATGCCGTGACCTGCGCTTTCGTAGCCGGAGTCGGCCAGAGCGGGCAGGTCCAGTTCGGCGGCGGACCAGTTCAGCGCAGCGGTGATCCCAAGTTCGCGGGCACAGCTGGTGTCGTGCAGGTGCCCGGGCATCGCCGCCGATGTCCAGATCGGCAGTCCGTCCGGGCGGATGATCGCTTGGATGTTCGCCCCGAAGTCTCGGTGCTTGCCGGAGTACCAGGCGTCGATGGTCTCGCCCTTGACCGACAGGGTGGTCTCGGTGAGCCGGTCGCAGTCGAACAGCTTGCCGTCGAGAATCACCTGGGACCAGCCGTCGGCGGCGACTCGGCGCAGCGCGGTGTGCAGGTCGGTCGCCTGCGCGGCGAGCACGGCGATGCCCTCGTCGCGGTAGCGGTACGCGGTCGCCCGGGAGATGCCGAACCCAGCGCCGAGCACAGTCATGTCCTCGGCCTTGCGGAACCAGACCAGCACCAGCAGCGCCTGGTAGAAGCAGGTCAACGCGCGGGTGCCGCGCCGCGTCCCCTTGGCTCGGCGTTCCGCGGCAAGTAGCCGGCCGAGGTGCTGCACGAGTTCCCTCGGGACGTCGACCATGGCACGATATGCGATCACGTGGGGTCCTCACCGTGTGGGTGATCTTGTGGTGAGAACTACCTACCGAGGACCTCACGTCCACTTCCAGCACTGTCCGGTCTGAGCGCCTTCATCCGTGTCGAACCAATCAACACATTCGCGCCGCTGAGATCAGCTCACTGAGCCTTTCCGAGTAACGGTTCGCGACTGTGCGTAGTGTTCGTTTCAGGTGGTTCGTCCGTGCTCGATGTGGAGGATGACCAGGGCTGCGG
>NZ_JBFAAF010000139.1:0-6384 GCF_040639595.1 Micromonospora sp. NPDC023814 | reverse complement strand
CCGCGCACGGCCGCAACATCATGCACGCCCTCACCGAACTCGCCACCGGCCGTCCCTGGCTACCCGCAACCGGAACGACCACCTGATCAGTCACCTCGCGCGTACGGCCGCGAACCTCCCCGTCCGGAGGCTGTCCTGGCCGACCGACGGCGCGCGCGCCACCGCGGACCTCGATGTGGCGCCCCACACCCGTCCGGCCGGCGATCACCTCGTGGTCATCGGCGAACTGCGCGGCTCCTGCCGGTGCCGGCGTCGGCCACCGCGGTACGGCACGCGTCAGTTCTTCCTGCCCGCACCCCAAAGCCTGCGACCGCCGAGGTGATGATGCCGTCGAATCTCGCCCTGTCCCTGCACTTCTTCCTCCAACTCGCGGTGGTGCTGTTCACCTGCTGGTCGGTCGGACTCCTCCTCCGCCGACTCGGTCAGCCACAGGTCGTCGCCGACATGGTCGCGGGTTTCCTGCTGGGGCCGACACTGCTCGGTCTCCTGCTGCCCGCCCTGCAAGGCTGGCTGTTCCCGACCACGCTGCATCTGGACGCCGGCGACGCCGGTAGCCGCATCGCCCACCCTTCGCTGATCGTGCTCTACGTGGCCGGTCAACTCGGTCTGGTCCTGTACATGTTCGTCGTCGGGATGTCGTTCCGCACCGACGTGCTCACGGGACATCTCCGTTCGGCGCTCGGGTCGTCCGTCGCCGGCGTCATCGCACCGATCGCCACCGGCGCGGTGCTGGGCTGGGTGCTGGCCAGCGACCGGACCTTCTTCGACGAGAAGTTGTCCGCCTGGCAGGCGGCCCTCTTCGTCGGCACGGCAATGGCGATCACCGCCTTTCCGATGTTGGCGCGCATCATCCACGAGAACAATCTCGGCGGCAGCCCCACCGGGACGGTGGCTTTGGCGTGCGCCGCCGTCGACGACACCGTCGCCTGGGTCCTGCTGGCCGTGGTGGTCTCCTCGGCCCAGGGTGACGCGTCGGTCGCGCTGCTCGCCCTCGGCGGCGGCTTGGTCTACGTCCTCGTGGTCCTGACCGTGGGTCGCACCCTGTCCGCCAGGCTCGCCCGCTGGGCCATGGACGACAACGGACTGCGTCCCGCCGGGCTCATCACCACGATGATCATCCTGCTGCTCTGTGCCGCGTACACCGAGGCGGTCGGGATCTACGCGGTGGTGGGGGCCTTCCTGTTCGGCGTCGCCATACCCCGTGGCCGCTTCACCGAGGCCCTGCGGACCTGCATCGAACCGGTCACGGTCCGGCTGCTGCTACCGACGTTCTTCGTCTACTCCGGCCTGGCCACGCAGTTCAGCGTGTTGACGGATCCCGGTGTGCTGCTGGTCCTGGTGATCGTGGTCCTGGTGGCCTTCCTGAGCAAGGGTGTGGCGTGCACCATCGGTGCCCGCACGGCCGGTCTGCCGTGGGGCTCCGCGGCCTCGGTCGGCGCCCTGATGAACGCGCGCGGACTGATGGAACTCGTCCTGCTGAACATCGGCCTGGAGAAGGGACTGGTGACGCCGGCGCTGTACACCCGTCCTGGCCCTGATGACCGTCATCACCACGCTGGCGGCCACACCGCTGTACTTCTTCATCCAACGTCGGACGGGATCACCGACCCCACCGGTCTCCGACGGCGACGTCGTGGCGGAGACGGAAGTCGGTCACGCGACCGGGGCACCACGGGAGCCGTCCGCTCAACCTCGTTGAGCCGGCTCAGGACGGGCACGCGGGGCGTGATCCTGGCCGCGCTCGGAGTGTCGGCGCGCCAACCACAGACGGTGGGCGAACAGCATCCCGTAGCCGGCGAGAACCGCGCCGAGCACGGCCAGCGCACCACCGTCCGCGGAGCGGCGCGCCGCATCCAGGATCACGCCCAGCATCGCCGCCGCGACGATCAGGGACACGTGGTTCGAGGCCCAGAACACCACCGGTGTCATGCGCCGGGGGTCGAGGTCACGCATCGCACCGCCCCGGAGTTGCCCGACGAGCCAGGCCGACAGCAGCGCGGTGGCGGCCATCGCCGCCCAGACCAGCCACGGCACCCAGCCGAGCAACGCGAAGACGGTGAGCGTCGCGTACCCGACCAGCTGTGCCCCGACGATCACCCGCACCGCCGGCCGGTAACCGATGATGACGGGCAGCGTGCGCTTGCCGACCATCGCGTCCGATCGGCGGTCGCCCAGGTTCATCACCATCATCCGCGCGACCTGCAGCACCGCGGTGGGCGCCAGCACGGCCAACAGCAGCATCGGTACGGTGCCGGTCTGGAGCACCACCGCGACGGCCGGCCACAGGCCGTTGAGTATCGCGGCGACCGTCATCTCCCCCGCGCCCCGGTAGTTCAGCCGCAACGGTGGCGCCGTGTAGAACCAGGCCAGCACCACGGCCGCGGCGGCGAGCACGCGCGCCTGCCAGGACGGCATGACAGCCACCATCAACGCCGACACGCCGAACAGGACGATTCCGGCGCGCAGCGACACCACGGGTGCGACCACCCCGTCGACGAGGGCCCGGCTGCCGCCCGTCCACGGCGTGAAGTAGACGTTCGCCCGGTCGGCCGCCAGGTCGAAATACTCGTTGCAGTAGTGCGTCATGACGTGGACCGTCCACGCGAACAGTTGCGCGACGGCGTACCACGTGAGATCGAGCGGATAGCCCTGGTGCACCGACACCGCCACGGCAAGACCCACCGGCAGGAGGTTGTACAGCAGGAAGCGGAGCCGGGCCAGTCGGACGAAACCCCGCCACGGAGCTTCGCCCCGCCCTTCCACCGGCCCGACGGCAGGCCGGCGAGGTCCTGCCAACGACCGAGATCCCGACAACGCGTCCATCGTGCAGCGCCTCCCCCGTGCTCAGACCGCGACCACAACCTTCGTCTCCGCGAACGACAATCGCCACGATCTGTCGGGTAGGCGTCCATCGCCACTGCGGCACGCGTCCGTCGTCCCAACCCCGACTGCGGCCGTGGCCCTCACGATCGTCACAGGCCGCAAACCATTGGCCTGAGGGCAAAGACCTCAGCCAAAATGCCCTACGTGGCCAATGACGAGAAGCTGCCTCTCGCCGACCTGCTGGCGCTCGGGAAGTTGGCCTACCTCCGCCAGCGCTCACTGAGCAACCCGCGCTACCGAAACGCCAACTACGTCCGGCTCCACGTGACGCCGGGCTATCTCCGCTGGAACCGGCCCTCGGTCTTTGATCCGCACTTGGAGTCCGTGCAGCGTGGCCTCGCCATCTTCGAGCGACTCGCCAAGCGCCACGACCCGGAGGCCACCCGTGCCTGGCAAGCAGTCCTCGCTGCCGTGGACCTCCTGTTGGCCGAGGGGCAGCATCGGGCTGGGCATCGCATCCGACCAAGACGAATCTGACCGGTCGCTGTCGTTGGCCTCGTGCGGCCCGCCGCGCCGGCGATGCCGGCCGGAGACCGCCAGCAGGCCGGCACGGTCGGCCGCAGTGTGCTTGCGCGACGCCTTATGCGGACTGCTGTTTCGACCCGCGCCGCCGGGCGGCGGCCACGAGCAGGAGCTGACCGCCGATGACCCTCGGTCTCCGTCACCGCGGGCACGCAACGGGCACGGCCGACCTGGCTTGATCGCGCTCGCGCCGTGAGCTTGAGCGTGTGGAGTCGGCTGTCCGGTGGCAAGTCGCGTAGCGGCGCGGCTTGCCACCGCCCCGCCCTCGGCGGCGGCCAGCCACTTCTCGCGATCGTCACGGGCGGCTTTCGCATGGGCAAGCCGCCCTACTTAGAAGAATTCGAGTGAGCAGATGGCCTGCCTGCCCTGATGCCTCCGTCCACCGGGCGGCTCGTCTCACGACACGTCCGGGTCGGCATGCTCGGCCCGACAGCGGCTTGCGGCGGCGGCGTCGATGAGGGAGTTGTCGAGAAGCCAGTCGACGGCGCGGCGGGTCGCCCGGGCATGGTGGAAGGCGTGCCAGGCTGTCAGCAGGTGCGGATACTCCTCGTGCAGTTCGTCCTTGAACCGGCGGAAGGCGCCCCTGCCCTGGATGGCTCGCTGGAGCCTGCGTCCCGCCTGCTCGTCGCTGACGCGCTCGGCGAAGTCGGCCATGTCGCGGTGCCAGACGGAGGGCGGTAGCGCCTCGATCGGGACCAGGTCGAGTTCGTCGAGGTCCACCGGCGTCTTCCCGTCGATACCGCCGTCGGCCGTCCACATCATGATTTCTCCGCTGGCGGGGTCGATGAGCCAGCGGTACTCGTACGCGCCCTGGTCCTGCAGCGCCATGGCGATCTCTTCGAGATCGAGGTGGCGTACGTCGAGCATGGTGTCCACTCCCGTTGCCGTGGTCGTCGGCAACCACGATAGGTGCGCTTTCCTCTCGGCCGCGAGACTGCCGGCCCGGCCGATCATCAACGCCCGCCGAGCCACCGCCGGTGGTCAGCTCGCCACCGGTCATCTGTCCATCTCAGCGGACCGCGACCGGCCTCGGGAACGCGCCACCCTATCGTGTGGGGCGTGCCGAATAACCAGGATCTGGACAACGCGATCGAGGCGATCGTCGTCGACGCCTACGGTGCCGACGAGCAACACAACGCGTTCCTCGCCGTGATCGAGGACGAAACACTCCTGCCCACCGCGGCCACCCTGCTGCGCACCCCGGTCACCGTCACCTCGATCGACTACACGAACGAGGCACGCGGCATCGTCGCCACCTGCCAAGGCCCGGATGGCGCGGACGAGGTCACTCTCGCCGACCTGGCGTTCCCGCCGCACACGGTGACCGCCTGGATCCACGCCGCCTACCGACGTCATCTCGGCCTCACGCCGTTCCCGGCCCGGCCCAGGCCCGAGTGGACCTGGCCCAGCACCTGACGGCGCCTCAGCGACGGCGGGCGTACGCGGCCAGCCGCTCGCTGACCGGGCTGACCCGCGGTCGCGGCACTCGTCGGAAGTGCTCCGGCTTGTACGCGCGGAGAAGTTCCTCGCCATCGCGGGCCCAGTCGAAACGCGGCTTCTTCAACAGCCGGCGGAACACCACAGTGGCCCGCTCGGGGTCACGAGCGGCCAGCCGACGCAGCACCAGCGGGCCGACGCTGTCATCGTTCAGGTACGCCAGCGTGTGTTCCCGGTAGCGGCGACGCCGCAGCAGTTCCGGGTCCGCGAACGCCGCCTCCACCAGGGCGAACTCGGCGTAGAAACTCAACCCGTCGACCTCGTCGTAGATCATCGCCACCGTCTCCGCCTCCACGACATCCGGTGGCAACTCGAACCGCGTGGTCTCGTCACCGGCCACGACCGACGGCGTGCCAGTCACCTCCGCACGGCAGAACGCGCGGTATTCGGAAATCCGGTCGACCACCTGGTCGCCGGCCACCACCACCAGGTCGCTGCCGAAGAACCGTACGAACCGGTCCCGGTCCTGGCGTTGCAGCTCCCACGCCTGGGCCAGCTTCTCCGGGTTCCGGTACACCGCCTCCGGCGCACGCAGCGACATCTCCAACGCCATCTCGTACGCGACGTCACACTCCTGCGCCCGCCACACACTCATCGGGCCGCTGATCATCCACTCCTCGCCCACCGCCACCAGCCGAGCGATCAGAAATGATCGACGCGGTGACCGCCGGAACACAGTCGGACCCATGTTGGAACGCACCCGGTAGGTCAACTCATCCACGAGGTTGACCACCACCAGCGCCGCACCGTCGCGACCCTGCACCTCGAACGGCCCCTGCACCACGTCCCGCCACCCGAGCAGCATCCGCCGCTCCTGCTCGGGCAACTCCGGGTGCGCGGCGACGAACTGCTCCACCACCGTCCGACCGTTACGTAGCCGATGTTCCAGGACGAAGTAGTCCCACAGGACCATCAGAGCGTGCTCGTCGAGTGGTACGCGCCCGTCGCGCTGGTCCGCCAGCACATCATCGAACGCCCGGTCATAACGCCGCTGCTGCGAGAACGCCACCAGCTGCTTCTTCAGCTCACCCGCACGGTCGAACAGATCATCATCAACGGCGATCGGCACGCCCTGTTCCTACCACGACGCGGCAGTCTCGAGATGCACCCCCGGCCCATCGAGACCACGATGTGGCGCCAGCCGATGCCCTGACGAGAGAAGAAGGGGTTGCCGAGCCACCGGGCCCGCACCGCGAACCCTCGGGGCTCGGGGACCACATGTTCGTCCGGGCCGTACGCCGCGAAGAGGTATTCCTCCGCCGACATCGATCGCGAGGCCGCCACGTACCGCCGGTTGTTCTCCAGCGCCGCGGATTGTCAGCGCCCTGGGCCACCGAGCCAGGTTGCGTCGGGGCGCGGCGTCGTGGCGGCAGGGGTGGCCGGCGGGCTAGGTGTACTGCCCAGGGACGTTGGTCAACCTGGTGATGGGCGGCTTGCCGCCGGTTGCGGTGTGGGGTCGGTGGTGATTGTAGTGATGCAGGA
>NZ_JBFAAF010000138.1:0-6936 GCF_040639595.1 Micromonospora sp. NPDC023814 | reverse complement strand
GATGAAGTGGACACGTACACAAGGATCTCCGATCCCCGCCCTCAGATCAGCACCCCGCTCGCACGGGGTGTCTCACACCATCTTGACCAAGAGGGAACCGGCCGCCGTCTTCGGTGACGTAGGAGCCCGCAAGGTCGGCCGCCGTGATGTTCGCGAGGCGTTCAGTGCCGCAGCCCAGACCGAAGTACCAAAAGCCGGTGCAGGCGACTATGCCTCCGCAGGCGCAGAGAACGGCGATGATCAGTCCGACGGAGACAGGGACAACCGTGCGGCCCGTGTTCACCCGCGCATAATACGGCGACCGAGATCGCTTCGCCGAAGCGGGCCGGCGCCAGCGACTGGTGGGCCATGATCCGGACTATGTGCGGAACGATCATATCTGGCTGGATGGCCGGCGCGGGCATTTGTCCAGCTGGGTCGCCATATCGCCCAACGTGAGCTAAACCCTTCCTAAACCGTGTGCTGCGGTCGTCGAGCGTGTCAGCGTCCCGGGGACCAAGTGGGGACCACACGGCCTGCCCGTTGGTGCGCGGCACGACGTTGACCGCATGGCCTGATCTTGGGGATCGCGTGCGTGACGTGCGTGGACGTGCGGCGAAGCGTCCTGGGGGTCAAGGGGTCGTCGGTTCGAATCCGGCCATCCCGACAGACAAAAGCCCTGACCAGCGATTCTGCTGGTCAGGGCCTTGATTTTGTCTATGGAGTTTTTGCGCCTGCCCCCGAAACCCCCACTTACCGGAGTCGGCAACCAGATTTGTCATCCATGCGCATCGTTGTTGTTTGCTCCAAATGCGGGACGCCCGTTGCGGTCGGCACCGAGTCGCTCAAGGATGCCGGAGACGTCCGGGGCTTGGACTGGTGTGGCGATGTAGTAGGTGTCGGTGACCTCCTCGCTGGAGTGTCCGAGCTGTGCTGCGGCGCTGTTGGTGTCCGTCTCTTCCTTGATGAGGGTGGCGACGGTCTTGCGGGCCAGGAGCATGCCGACGGGGAAGCTGCAGTAGAAGCCCGCGGCGGCTACGACACCCGCGGCCGCACCCCGCGCCTGGGTCGGTCGGCGTCACCGCAGCTCCAGCCCGTTCCGTCGGCACCACCCGGCCGACCCGCATAGAATCCGGCCGACCGGCACGAAACAGGCCATTCCGAGCCGGGCGCACTGTCAGACTGGCGCGGTGACGGAGGAAGCACCGACGGCCGGAGGTGACAGGGAGAAGACCACAGGGCGCAAGCCGGTACGCGCGCACCTGCGCGACGCCGTCGCCAGCCTGTTCGGCAGGCGGCGGGTACGCGAAGGCACCCGCACGGCCACCGAGGAGCTCTTTTTCGACCTGGTCTTCGTGTTCGCCTTCGTCCAACTCGTCGCGCTGATCCGGAGCGACTACACCCCTCAGGGTGTGCTTCGCGGAATGCTCGTGCTGGCCCTGCTGTGGTGGTCCTGGGGCGCCTTCGCGTGGCTGAGCAACAACCTGCAGGCCAGCTTCGGGGTGATGCGGTTCGGGTTGTTCGTGGTCACCGGCATCACCTTCGTGATGGCTCTGTCGACCCTCGTCGCGTTCACCGACCGGCCCGGCGGGTTGTACGGCCCGCTCGTCTTCCCCATCTGCTATTTCCTCGTGCGGTCGCTGCATCTGGCGCTGTACGCGTACGCCGTCTCGGCCCGGCACCTGGCCCGGCACATCCTGGTCCCCGCAGTGCCGATGGTCGCCAGCACCGCCCTGCTCGTCTGCGCCGCGCTCGTGCCGCACCGACTCCTCACCGACCAGCGACAGGTCGCCATCGCCGTGACTCTCCTCTGGCTACTGGCCGTGCTCGTGGACTACGTGGGTAGCTTCACGTTGCCCGTCTGGGAGATCGGCATCTTCTCCGCCCGGCACTGGTGTGAGCGGTACGGGTTGATCCTGATCGTGGCCGTGGGCGAGAACATCATCTCGATCGGAACGTCCAGCTCCAACGTGTCGCTCAGTTGGCAGCTCCTGTTCGCCGTCATGCTGGCCATGACCGTCACCGGGGCGTTGCTCTGGACCTACTTCGACGTGGTGGCGCTCATCGGTGAGCAGGTCCTCGAGCGGGCCGACCCGAAGACCAGATTCGCCCTCGCCCGGGACGCCTACAGCTACCTGCACCTTCCCATGGTCGCCGGCATCCTCCTGCCGGCCCTCGGGATACGCGAGCTCGTCAAGAACGTCGGCCGCCTCGAAGGACACCACCCCGACGAACGGCTCACCGCCATCGGTCTCTTCGGCCTCTACGGGGGGATAGCCCTCTTCCTCCTGGCCAACGTCGCCTACCAGCTGCGGATGGCCCACACGATCAGGACGATCATCTGGACCCGGGTGGCCGCCGTTCTGGTGCTGGCCGCGCTCGTCCCTGTCGCGCGGCGGATATCGGCCATCGACGCGCTGGGCCTGCTGGCGGCTGTCTCCTTCATTCTGATCGTCGTGGAGGTCATCGTGGCCGACGGGCAGCGCCGTCGCCTGCGCGAGTCGGGCCTGGCCGCCCGGATGCAGGTTTGAGGAACCTGCATCCGGCCCGCCACGGTCGTGCAGGGCGTACTCGACCGCCACGCCGCCGGGATCACCATCGGCACGCCTCACCTGCGGTGTCGAACGTAGCCGGCCAGGCCACGCGTGCCCGATCTGCGGCCGGACGGTCCCGCCGCACGGCGTGCCCTGTCCGCCGGGGAGGACGGCTGGGGGCGGATATCTGAGATGCCCGGCGTCCGGACATGGCGATGAGCGGACGCGACGTGGCCACGCCAACCAGTTGACGGCACCGGCAGGATACTCGGTGTGCGTACGTTCAGTGACCTGGTCGATGAGGCCGCCGCAGTGGACGTGTCCGGCTGGGACTTCGACTGGCTTGAAGGCCGGGCAACGGAAGAGCGGCCGCCGTGGGGGTACTCGCGGTTGATCGCATCGCGCCTGCCCCACGTCACCTCGGCCCTGGACGTCGACACCGGTGGCGGTGAGATCATCGCCGAGGTGCCGCACCTACCGCCGAGAATGGTCGTCACCGAAGGCTGGCGCCCGAACGTCGAACGCGCCCGTCACGCGTTGTCGCCGCGCGGTGTCGAGGTCGTGCCCGTCGAGCAGGGCCGGCCCCTGCCCTTCCCCGACGCCAGCTTCGATCTGGTGACGAGCCGCCATCCGGTGGACCCCGACTGGAGCGAGATCGCCCGCGTGCTCACCGATGGCGGCACGTACCTCGCCCAGCACGTCGGGCCGGCATCCGCGTTCGAGCTCATCGAGTTCTTCCTCGGCCCGCTGCCGCGGGAGCGGCTTGGCCGTCGCCCCGATCGTGAGGCCGCGGCAGCGCGGGCGGCCGCGCTCGAGATCGTGGACCTGCGCACCGCTCGCTGCCGGATGGAGTTCTTCGACATCGGCGCGGTCGTCTACACGCTGCGCAAATGCGTCTGGTGGGTGCCCGGCTTCTCGGTGGAGCGGTACCGGGACACCCTCGAGCGAATGGACGCCCACATTCGCCACCATGGCGCCTTCGTGGCCCACTCGACTCGGACCCTCGTCGAGGCCAGGCGTGCACCCCGCTGAGACGCTCACCGAACGGCTTCCCTGAGGCTTCCGCTCGTGCCGCCGTCCGGCCGTTCAGTGGGGGAACGCGCGGGGGATGCGTGCGTTGAGGAGTTCGTCGCGGAACGCTTGGATGCGTGTGATGACCTGTCGTCTGCCGATGGTGTTTTCGATGCGGTCGAGGTACAGGCATCGGGCGGCGAGTTTGTCGAGGTCGACGGTGAAGTAGATCGCCATCAGCGGGTTGACGAACAGGTCGCCGCCGCCGGTGCGCCGGGTGAACCGGATGTCTCCGAACGCGCCGCTGGTGGCTGCGGCGATCTGTCCTTGGACGATGCTCGGCCGGTCCGGGGTGGCGGCCTGGGCGTCGGCGACAGCATCGCGGTACAGCGCGGCCTCCCGGCTGGAACCGGGGATGGACAGGGCGCCGAGGTAGCCGCCGTCGCGGTCGAGAGCGGCGAGGTTCTCCAGCACCTGGACGTGGTTGACGCCGTCGTAGGCGTCGATGCCGAAGCCGAGACTGGTCACCAGCTTGACCGGCACGTCCAGCGCGGCCACGGCGGCCAGGCTGCTGATGTCCTCCACCGGGGTGCCGAGATCGGTTTCGTCGCCGCGCAGCAGGACATCGGTGCCGCCATCGACCAGCACCACCGCGTCGATGTCGAGTTGTTCGACCAGGTACCGGTACGCGGCCCGTAACGGCTGGACACCGAGCGGCGGAAAGGCGTACACGGTCGACGGCAGCTTCTGGGCTGCCAGCCACCGGGCGAGCGTCCGTTCGGGGAAGTACCAGTCCGGGCTCGTGGTGTCCGGCCGCACCGCCGCGACGTGCTCCGCCACCCACGCGTCCCGGTCGATCAATTCGAGTTCGGAGAAGGACAGGCTGGCCAGGTGCACCTGTGCGCCGCCGCGCCACAGGGCGAACGCCAAGGGCAGGCCGGCGTACACGTCGAACCCGCCGCCCGCTCCGGCGATGAGGATGCTCCGCGCCGGAGCCAGCGCGGCGAACAGCGGCGGAACGGCCAACGAGAACGCACCGGGGTCGGCCGGCAGCGCGGCAGAGTTCATCACCGCTTGATGATCCGTCACTGCCGATGCCGCTGACAGAGAGCCTGCCCCCGTATGCGGCGGGATCCCCAAACATCCTGGTGTCCGGCCGATTGGGGTCGCTTCACACGAGCGCCAGCTTTAACGCATGCTCATGCCGCGGGCCGTGTGCGGGGGTTCCAGTGCCGTCATCACCACCCGAGGCGCGGCCCGACGGCGTGGATGCGGAACTGCCGAAAGGGTCGTCGTCGCCACTTCCGGGTTGGGCTGGTGGTATTCGCGGTCGCGGGGGTCGTGCTGTGCGGTTCCCGGCTGGCTACACCGTGACGACGATCTTCCCCGCGGGATGGCCCTGGGCGAGGTAGCGCATCGCGTCGGGCGCGTCGGCGAGAGCGTAGGTGCGGTCGATGACCGGGGTGACCGAGCCCGCCTCGGTGAGGGTGGTCAGTTCCTCGAGATCTTCGTAGCGCTCCCGAGCGGTCACGCCGCGCACTCGCTGGCTGCCGAACAGTGAGAGCAACGGCGCGGCGAGCTGGCGTTGGAAGCCGCCGAGCAGCAAGCCTGTGGCGTGGCCGCCACCGACGAGGGCGATCGTCCCGCGCGGCGTGGTTGCGCGCCGGAGCAGCGACAACGGCCGGTTGCCGGCGGTGTCGATGATGATGTCGTATCGCGCGCCGTCACGGTCGATCTCGTGCTGGGTGTAGTCGATGACGTCCTCGGCACCGATGGAACGCACCAGCTCGGTCTTCGAGGTGCTGCAGACGCCGGTCACGCTTGCCCCATATACCTTGACCAGTTGGACGGCGAACGACCCGACGCCCCCGGCCGCGCCGGTGATCAGCACCCGCTGTCCGGGCTGCACGCGTGCGTCGCGGATGCTCTGTAGCGCGGTCACCGCGGAGATGGGCATCGCCGCGGCCTGCTCGAAGGTGAGGTTGGCCGGCTTGGGTGCCAGCCGGTGCTGCCGCGCCGTCGCGTACTGGGCGAACGAGCCGCTCTGGCAGGTGCCGTACACCTCGTCGCCGGGGCGCAGGCGGGTCACGCCGGCGCCGACCGCCACCACCACACCAGCGACGGCCCGACCGAGCACCGCGACCTTGGGCCGGCGCAGCCCGGCCGCGAGCCGCACCGCCATGGGCCGGCCGGTCATGAAGATCCACACGCCTGGGTCCAGGCCAGCGGCGCGTACCTCGATGAGCACCTCGTCGTCTCCGACCGAGGGTTTGTCGACCTCGCGGAGCTCGAGCACGTCGGCCGGGCCGTACACGTCGTGGGCGATCGCTTTCACGACTTCTCCTCGGGGGAGTCGGGGTACTGGAACACGTCGTCGAGCGGAACGCCGAAGACCCGGGCGATCCGGAAGGCCATTTCCAGGGATGGCGAATAGCGGCCCTGCTCGATGGCGATGAGGGTCTGCCGGGTCACGCCGATGTGCTCGGCGAGTTCGGCCTGGGTCATCTCGCCGTGCGCGAAGCGCAGCGCGCGGATGCAGTTGGTGACCTGCGTCGGCTTCACCACTGCGGGAGGCTCCTGCGGTACACGATGACCTTGGTGATGCCGCCGAGGATCGCCGACAGCATGAAGCACAGGTAGATGACGTTGGCGATCCAGAACCGGTCCCAGTCCGCCATGGCCATGAGCATCGCAGCGACCGCGCCGATGACCACGAACGACTGGCCGACGTGGTCGCCGAGCCGCCCGATCTCACGGTCCCGCACGTCCTTGACGCGCGGTGCGCCCGGATTCACGACGGCCATGCCGGTCTCCGCCACGATCGACGCGACGATGGCCGCGCCGACCGTCCACAACAGGGCGCTCGCGTACGGCACGTCGGGCAGCGAACGACCATCGGCGCGGCTGACGATGAGGGCCACGTAGGCGGAGTAGCCGAGCACGGCGACGACCAGACTGATCCACGCGCGTTTCTCTTCGTGCGTCATGACAAGCCCTCCGGATGTCTGAAATCTTTGACATCACGAAGGTAGCGAATCTTTGACTTCGTGTCTAGAAAGTTTTACATCGACCCGGGGTGCGGTCATCCGGCTGACCGGGCGCGGTCCGATCCCGCGAGCCCCGTGCCCGCCTGCTGGTCGCTCCGGCAACCGGACGGCATGCCGCGTGATCCAGAAGTTCCGGATCCCTGCACGAGACCACGCAGCGCACCCCGCGCACCCCGCAACGCCTCGCCAGGCGGAACGCGGGGCCGCAGAAACCTGCCCTCCTGATCGACCTGGTAGGTGCCGTTCGGCGCGATCGCCGGGGTCGTCAAGGGAACCTGTCAAGTCAAGTGAGACGTTTTCGTGGTCAGGTGTTCTGTAGATCTGCGGGTTGAGCTGCTGGTTTGTTGATCCACACCGTGGTCGGT
>NZ_JBFAAF010000137.1:0-7081 GCF_040639595.1 Micromonospora sp. NPDC023814 | reverse complement strand
CTCCACTCCACAACCGGAGGCCTTCACCTGCCTACGACATCAGATCGTGTCGTCACACAATCTCGACCAACGTCCCTGGGCAGTACAGCTAGGCCACGTTGAACCCGCCCAGCTTGTCTAGATCGGCTGGCGCTTCTGGTGGGTGGCGGCGGCGTGCCGCACGGCGGTGCCGGCACCCGTGACCACCGGGTCGCCGTGGCCGAAGCATGCCGTCTCCATGTCCAGTGCCGCGAGGCGGTGGAAGCTGTCGAGCATCACGCCCTCGTCCAGGTTGAACACCCCGAGGATGATCTCGCCGGGCTGACCGGCGGCCACCGTGTCCCCGGTGAACAGCACCCGGTGCTTCGGCAGGTACACCGCGATGCTGCCCAGCGTGTGCCCGGGCACGCTGAGAACCCGCGCCCCGTCGCCGAAGTCGAGCTCGTCACCGTCCTGCAGCTCGACATCCACCGGGGCCGGCGGAACGTCCACAGTAGTCACGCCCAGTGAGCTGACCTGCTCCCAGATGGGCCGGTCGAACTCGGTGAGCACCGGCTCCCGTCGCCTCGCCTCGCCGCGGATCACCGCGGCATCCGCCTCGTGCGCATGCACCGGTGCGCCGTGCCAGGACCGAACCTCCGCGGCCGATCCGGAGTGGTCCTCGTGCCCGTGCGTCACCACGATCCGCCGAATCGCGGACGGGCTCAGCCCCAGGCTCCGCACCGCCTCGGCGATCTCCGGCCCGGAGCCGGGGACGCCGGTGTCTATCAAGGTCAGGGTGTCCGCGTCGCGCCACAAGTAGACCTGGCCGAACTCCATCCGCACCAAGTGCAGCCGGGGCCGTAACCCAACGATCTCCACGTGCCCGAGGCTAGGCAGCGTCCCGCCGAACCCGCCATTCGTTTCGCTGCCAGCATACGAACGCGGGACGGATCCAGCCGACGCCCGCGCCTGGGCGCTGACCAACGCCAACGAGCTGAAGCCGAAGTCGCCGACCGCGGTCGCCGACTGGACCAGGAGCTTCGAGCGGCAGCTGGAGTTCTGCATCGGGCTCCAGCCCGCCGAGGGCGGCATCGCCAGCGGCGCGACCATAGATGGGGCGGCAACTACGGCCATTCGCGGCGCCACGTCGACCTGCTACGACATGCGGCCCGCCCACCCGGCGGCCGACCGGGCAAGGGGAATGCCGACGCCCGGTCGGCGGACGGACTGACTCCCACGGTCAAGCCGGGTGGGCCGGCCCTCCGACCGACGCGGCGGAACGGACCGACCCACCCCACCACCCGGATACGCAACGGGCGCGAAAAAGCCCGCAAAAACAGGCCGTCACGGGATCACGCACGGGACCGCGACGGAGTAACGTACGTCACCGGAGAGGCCGCTCCCCCCGTGGCGGCCTCTCCCTCATCTTTCCGCCGCGACCACGACGGCCGGAACGACCGGATGCCGCAACCCCGGGTGACCCGCCGGCAGCGACCGGCGCACCACCACCCAGCTCACCGCCAGCGCGGTCGCCACCAGCGGCCAGGTCAGCGCCACCCGGGCGACCGTCAGCGCGACCACCTGGCCGCCGAGCCACAGCGGCAGGAACACGAGCACCCGCAGCACGTAGGTAGCCGCCCACACCCAACTGCCCCGGCCATACGCGCGCAGCAGCGCCGGATCACGCCGCCACCGGCTGCGCTGCCCGAGCGCGACGCCCACCACCACCCCGAGCAGCGGCCAGCGCACCGCGATGCTGACGACCCAGGCCAGCGCGCTCGCCGCGTTGGAGAGCAGTTGGACGAGGAAGAAGTTCTCAGCGCGCCCGGTGCGCAACGCGACCAGCGCGGCCACGCAGACCGCCAACAACCCGACCAGCACCGAGCGCGGCCGGTCGCCCCGGCGCAGTCGCCAGCCGGCCAGCGCCGTGCCGGTGACCACCGCCGCGCCGACCCCGGCCCACAGCGAGTGGCCGCCGATCAGCCAACCGACCGCGAACGCCACCGGCGGTAGGGTGGCGTCCACCGCGCCCCGACGCCCGCCGAGCAGGTCGGCGAGGCTCTCCGGCCGGTCCGCCGGGGTCGTCCCGCGCTCCGGTGTGCTGACCACCCGCCACCTCCTCACGTCCGCCCCCAACCTATCCGTCCCCGGTGGGCAGGCCAGCGGGTGGCCGGGGCGGGCTGGCCGCTACGGTGTGCGGGTGCGAGCGACGCCGAGGGGTTGGACCGCAGTCTGGTTGGTCGTCCTGGCGATCGTTCAGGCAGCCGCCTTCCTGGCCGTGTGGCGGGTCGCCCTGCACATCGAGGCGGGCCAGTGGGTCGACACCGTCGCTCTGACCGGCAACCGGATCGGTCAGGACCGCATCGACGGCCCGGTGGACCGGATCCTCAACGCCATGTCGGTCGTGTCGCTGCTGGCGGCGACCGCGGTGATCGGCTTCATCGCGCTGATCCGGGGTCGCATCGCGCTCGCCGTCACGGCCACCCTGCTGATCGCCGGCGCAAACGGCACCACCCAGCTGCTCAAGTACGGACTGGCCCGGCCGGACTTCGGCATCGACCCGGAGCGGATCTACGCCGGCAACAGCCTGCCCAGCGGGCACGCCACCGTCGCCGCGTCGGTCGCGGTGGCGCTGGTGCTCGTGCTGCCGCGCAAGGTGCGGGCGCTCGGCGCCTTCCTCGGGGCCGGCTACGCCGCGGTCGCCGGGGTCGCCACCCTCTCCGCCGGCTGGCACCGGCCCAGCGACGCGGTGGCGGCGTTCCTGGTGGTCGGGGTGTGGGCGGCGCTGGCCGGGCTGCTGCTGCTGGTCACGCAACGCGAACAGGCGCAGGTGGAGTCGGCCGACGCGCACCGGGTCGCCGCCACGGTGCTCGGCGTGGGCGGCGCGCTGGCGGCGGTGGCCTGCGGGCTCGCCCTGGCCTGGCTGCTCGACCTGCGTGCCACCCCGCCCGACGAGCTGGCCCGCCGGCCGCTGTTCGTCGGGTACGCCGGCAGCGCCGCCGGCATCGCCGGGACGATGGGCGTGGTGATGGCGCTGGTGCTCGCCGCCGTCCACCGCCTGGTGCCTCGCGTCAATGGCTGAGCCCGGCTCGCCGCCTCCGGGCAGGCGTTGCGCGTGTCAGCGGGAGTAGGTGCCCACCATCGTCCCGCTCGCGATGTCCCGCTGTACGAGCGTGCGGTGCACGTCGTCGGCGTGCGGCGTGTCGGGCAGCTCCAGCGGCCGGTCCAGCGCGTAGAGCCGGAAGAAGTACCGGTGGGGATCGTCGCCCTGCGGCGGGTGCGGCCCGCCCCACCCGGTCGTGCCGAAGTCGTTGGGCCACTCCCGGCCGCCCAGGGGCACCCCGCCCTCGGGCACCCCGGCCGCGGTCGGCGCGATACCCGTCACCAGCCAGTGCAGGAACGGGGTCTTCCCGGCGTCCGGGTCCTCGACGAAGAGGACCAACTCGGTCGCGGACTCCGGCACCTGCGACCACTCCAACGGCGGTGAGACGTTGCCTCCCTCGCGGGCGAAGCGGGTCGGCAACATGTCGTGGTCGTTGAACGCGGTGCTGCGCAGCATGATCCCGGCCATCGGTGGCGCTCCTCTCCTCGGCACGGCCGCGCGTACCCGCCTGGCGGCCGCCGAAACGGCCACGCCGCAGCCGAGCGGCGGTGTGAGAGGGTCGGGGCGGCAGACACGGACGGGGGAGGACCGGTGGAGCGGGTACGGGCGGCGTTCCGGGACGAGTGCGCGCGGCTCGGCGAGGTGCTGCGCGGCGTCGACGAGGCGGATCTCGACCGCCCCACCGACTGCCGCCCCTGGACCGTGCGGGAGTTGCTGGCCCACGTGCGCACCGGCGCCGGCCGGCTGGTCGACATGCTCGCCGCGCCGGCCCCGCCCCGCGCCGAGGTCGACGCCGCCGCGTACTACGGCGCCGCCAAGTTCACCCCGCCGGTGGACGCCGCCCGCATCGACAGCGGCCGGCGGGAGGCCCGGGAACTCGACGGCCCCGCCCTGGTGGCCGATTTCGACCGGGCCTGGCGGGACGCCCTGGCCGCCGTCGACGCCCAGCCGCCCGGCCGGGTGGTGCGCACCCGCCACGGCGATGCGATGGCGCTGGCCGAGTTCCTGCGTACCCGCGTGGTGGAGGTCGGGGTGCACGGCCTGGACCTGGCGGCGGCGCTGGACCGGCAGCCGTGGCTGACACCCACCGCGGCGGAGGTCGTCGCCGGCCTGCTCACCGGCGGGCGACCCGTCCCGGCGGAGCTGGGCTGGGACCGGCTCACGCTGATCCGCAAGGCCACGGGCCGGACCGACCTCACCGCCCGGGAGCGGGCCGTCCTGGGCGCCACCGGTTTCCGCTGGCTCTCCTTCGGCGGCTGACCCGTCTCCTCCCGTCGACCGCGCGAGCCGTCGCCGCGTCCGGGCGACCGGCGAGGCCGGGGCCGGACTGCTCGCGATCTCCCCGCGCGGGTGTCCGCCCGCTCCTCCGGGACGGTCGTCGCCGGGGCGACGCGGGTCAGGTGGTGGCGAGCGGGTCCGCCGCCGCGCGCGGCGCGGGCACCCGCGGCACCGCCTTGCGCAGGTGGTCCAGCACCACGGGGTCGATGCGGCCGGGCACCAGCCGTTCCTCCAGGTTCTCCATCCCGGCCCAGGCGAAGAGCGCCTCCTCCGGCCGGTCCAGGTCGACCGGCAGACCCAGCGCGGCCAGCAGCCCGCCGACCTCCGTCGCCACCGCCCCGGTCAGGTCGAGCAGGGTGGCCGGATCGGGCCGGCCGAAGAGCAGGGTGTGCAGCGCGAGCAGCCGGCCCAGCTCGGCCACCGGATCGGGGTGGTCGTCGACCCGCAGGTCGACCAGGACGTCGCTGGTGCCGCCGTACCCGCCGCCGCGCTCGACCACCAGCAGCCCGGCGCTCTGCCGGCCGCGCCGGTCGCCGCCGGCCTGGTCCCCGGCGCGCAGCGCGGCGAGCAGCCGGTCGGGGAACGGCAGCGCCGCCCCGCCCAGCCAGGCGTCCCGCACCGCGTCGATCACCTGCGGGCCCGCCAGGATGTTGCCCTGCGCCGCCCAGCCGTCGCCGGCCTGGCCGCCGGCCCACGGGTGGCAGGCCGGGCCCGTCCAGGTCGCGCCCGCGCCCGCGGCGGCGACCACGCCGAGCTGGCGGTGGTCCCGGTCGGGGTCGGCGGCGACCAGGCCGGCGACCACGTCGGCCGCGGCCGTCCCGGTGCGCAGCAGCGTCAGCCCCTGCGGCCGGTACGCAAGATTGACGTGCGCCTGGGTGGCGAGCGCGCCGACCTCGGCCTCGGCGACCGGGACCAGCGCCCCGGCGGCCAGGAACCTGCTGGCCACGACGACGCCGTGCAGGCGGCCGTCGTCGGAGCGGGCGACGAGCGAGAAGGTCATGCGGGGAGACTAGCGCGCGGCCGGCGGCCATCGTCGGTGCTGGATCCGACCCTCCTGCCGGGTTGGTCCGGCGGTTCACCCGGTGCTCAGAAGGGCGGCGCCGCGGCCTCCGGCGGCGCGCCCCGGGCCCGGCGGGCGTCGGCGACCGCGACCGCGGTCAGCAGCGCGGCGGCGACGGCCGCGGCCACCAGCGACGCGGTGCGCAGCAGCACCGGCATCAGGACCAGCAGCACGAGGGCGGCGACCCAGCGCGACGACGACACCCGGCTGAACACCTCGTACTCGAACCGGGCCCGGCCGGCGAGGAAGAGCACCGGCCCGCCGAGCACCATCGCCAGCCAGGCCGCCTCGGGGCGGTCCAGCGGGTGTTCGATGACCAGCTTTTGACGTTCTCCCCGCCCTATAGGACGGGGATTCCCTCCGCGCTGTGCGCGGAACAGCGCGCAGCGCCTGGGTGGATTCCTGCTTCTCGGCGCGGTGCCGGCACGGGTGCCGGTCTTACCTGCGCTCCACAAGCGTTTGAGTTGTCCCAGCGTCCCTGGGCCAACACGTTCTTGGCTGCGTTTGTGTCCCGGTCGTGGGTCACGCCGCACGGGCAGGTCCACGACCGGACGGACAGCGGCTTCGGTCCGTCGAGCCGGCCGCACTGCGAGCATGTCCGGCTCGTGGGCGCAAACCGGTTGATCTTGCCGAAGATGCGGCCGGCGCGGGCGGCCTTGTACTCCAGCATCCCGACAAGGACGCCCAGCCCGCATCGTGCACGGACTTCGCGAGCCGGGTCCGGCCGAGACCGACGACGCACAGGTCCTCGACGTACACCGCTTGGTTCTCGCGGACGATCCGAGTCGAGAGCTTGTGCTGCCAGTCTCGGCGCTTGTCGGCCACCCTCGCGTGCGCGCGGGCGACCTTGACCACGGCCTTCTTGCGGTTGGCCGAGCCCTTGGCCTTGCGGGAAAGGTCTTGCTGCAACCGGCGCAGCTTGCGGGCCGCGCGGCGCAGGAACTTCGGCGCGGCGACCTTCGTGCCGTCCGACAGCACGGCGAAATGCGTCAGCCCGAGGTCGATACCCACCTCGGATGCGACCGGCGGCAACGGCGGAGCGTCCACCTGCACGACGAACGAGGCGAAATGGCGGCCTGCCGCGTCCTGGATGATCGTCACCGAGGACGGATCGGCCGGGAGTTGGCGTGACCAGCGCACGTGCAGGTCACCGATCTTCGGCAGCCGCAGCCGGCCGTTGTCCAGCACACAGAAGCGGGCGTTCCGGGTGAAGCGAATCGCCTGCCGGTTGTCCTTGCGGGACCGCAACCGCGGCGGCGCAACCTTACGGCCCTTACGCTTGCCCGTGATCGAGGCGAAGAAGTTGCGGTAGGCGGTGTTCAGGTCCGCGAGGGCCTGCTGCAACACCACCGCCGAAACCTCACCCAGCCACGCCCGTTGCGGGGTGCGCTTGGCCTCGGTGATGACCCGCTTGGACAACTCGCCGTCCGACAGGTACGGCAAGCCCTGCTCACGGGCCTGCTGACGTGCGCGCAGCCCGTCATTGAACACCACCCGCGCGCACCCGAACGCCCGCGCCAGCGCTTCCTGCTGGGCGGGCGTCGGGTAGACACGATAGTTGTACCGCAGCTGCACACCGGACAATCTAGTACGGCAGCCGCCATTTGTTAGCTGACCAGGGCGTAGTCGCGGTTCAGTCGGGTGCGTTGGTGGAACCAGCGTGCGCGGGCCTGGTGGCG
>NZ_JBFAAF010000136.1:0-7812 GCF_040639595.1 Micromonospora sp. NPDC023814 | reverse complement strand
CCGCCGTGCCCGGCGCAGGGATCAAGCCTGACCGCCCGGAGCCGGGCACGGCGGGCCACACCCCCACCACCACGCACCGCAACCCAACACCCCACCGCGAACCACACCAACCACCGCGGGCCACCGACAAAACCCAGCCCAGCCAGCACCGACAATCCGCGGACCTGGGGTTACCCTGACACCATGCACGGCCTCTCCCCCACCGCGACCCGCGTGGCCCCCCTGGCCCGCCCGGGCCGGCCCGCCGTGGTGACCCGGACGCTCACCGAGCTCGCCGGCCCCACCCGCGGCGTCGTGGAGCTGCCCGTGCGGCTGATGTGGAACGCCGACCGCACGTTCGACCTGGGCGACCCGGACGAGTTGCTCTGGATGTACGAGAACGTCCTGCGGGAGACCACCCGCGCGGAGGACCTCCGCGTGCTCATCAACGGGCGCACCCTGCGCCGGGTGTGGCGGCTGCTCAACCTCCCCAGGGGCGTACGCCAGGCGTGGGAGATCCGCCACCGGGGTCTGCGTACGGCGTGAGCGGCCCGCACCCGCACGATTTCTACCGGGAGGTGGCCCGCGTCGCCCTGTCCGCCGCCGGGCCGTACCGGTTCGTGCTCGGTGGCGGGGTGGCCTGGGCGGCGCACGGGCTGGTGACCCGTCCGACCGAGGACGTGGACCTCTTCGCCGACGTCGAGGGGGCGGCCGCCGCGGCGGCGGACGGGGTGCGGTCGGCGCTGGAGCGGGCCGGGTTCGAGGTGAGCGACGCCGACCCGGACAGCGAGCTGGCCGAGCTGTTCGACGGGTTCGACCGGGACCTGAAGGACTTCGTGGTGAGCCGGGACGGGCGGCGGATCCGGCTCAGCCTGGCCCGCCTCGACCGGCACCGCAGCCCGGTGGTGATGGACCTCGGCCCGGTGATGGACGTACGGGACCTGATGGCGAACAAGACCGCCGCACTGGTGAACCGGCGGGAGGTCCGGGACTACATCGACGTGGCGGCGGCCCTGGAGCAGCACGACGTGGCGGAGCTGCTGGAGCTGGCCCGCCAGCTCGACCCGGCCCTGGATCCGTCGGACGTCCGCGCCGCCGGCCGCTACCTGGACCGGCTGCCGGACCGGCGCTTCGCCCGCTACGGCCTGGACGCCGCCGCCGTCGCCCGCGTTCGCGCCCGCCTCGCCGCCTGGCCCCGCTGACCCACTGACCCGCTGACCCGAGGGCGCGGGGGCGCGGGGGCGCGGGGGCTACTTGGTGGGGCGGCCGCCCGTCACGCCGAGGACCTCGCCGGTGACGTAGCTGGACTCCTGGGAGGCGAAGAAGACGTACGCCGGGGCCAACTCGGCCGGCTGACCGGGGCGTCCCTCCGGAGTGTCCTGGCCGAACTGCTCGACCTTCTTCTGCGGCATGGTCGCCGGGATCAGCGGCGTCCAGATCGGGCCGGGCGCCACCGCGTTCACCCGGATCCCCTGCTTCGCCAGGTCGGCGGCGAGCGCCTTGGTGAAGTTGGCGATTCCCGCCTTGGTGGTGGCGTAGTCCAGCAGCTGCGGCGACGGGTCGAACGCCTGGATCGACGAGGTGTTGATGATGGCCGAGCCCTCGGGCATGTGCGGCACCGCCGCCCTGCAGAGCCAGAACATGGCGTACAGGTTGGTCCTGAGCACCCGGTCGAACTGCTCGTCGCTGATCCCGAGGATGCCCTTCTCCTGCGCCATCTGGTGGGCGGCGTTGTTGACCAGGATGTCGATCCCGCCGAGGTCCCGCACGGCCCGCTCGATCAGCTCCTCGCAGTGCTGCTGGTCGGTGATGTCGCCGCGCACGGCGACGCCCTTGCGGCCGGCCTCCTCGACCAGCCGGACGGTTTCCCGGGCGTCGGCGTCCTCCTCCTCGCCGAGGTAGGAGATGAGCACGTCGGCGCCCTCCCGGGCGTACGCGATGGCGATCGCGCGGCCGATGCCGGAGTCGCCACCGGTGATCACGGCCCGCCGGCCGTCGAGCTTGCCGCTGCCGTGGTACGACTCCTCGCCGTGGTCCGGCTTCGGGGTCATCTTGCCGGTCGCGCCGGGCGGCGTCTGCTGCTGCCCCGGTTGCCCCTCCTGCTGGCCGTACTGGCTGGTGGGGTCCTGCTGGGTGTGCTGGTCCTCGCTCACCGACGTCTCCTCGCGCACCTGTCGGGTTCCTGGTATCCCACCGCCCTACCCTGAGCCGGCGGGCGGAAACGGCCCGGGCGGTGTTACACGAGCGCCCGCGGCCGCTGGGGTTGTGAAACACCTCGGGCTGCTGTGGCAGGAGTGACGGCCGCTCGTTAGGGTGCGCTCGGCGCCCACCAGGCGCCCCGACCCCCATGGAAGGGCACGTCATGACCTCTCCCTCCGGCCCGTCGCGTCGGACGGTGCTCGCCGCCGCGGCCGCGGCGGCGAGCGTCCCGCTGATCGCCGCCACCCCCGCCCAGGCGGCCGGCGCGGCCCGGTCGCGGACCTGGGACCTCACGATCCTCGGCACCTCGGACACCCACGGCAACGTCTACAACTGGGACTACTACAAGGACGCCGAGTACGACGACAGCAAGCACAACGACGTCGGCGTCGCCAAGCTGGCCACCCTCGTCAACCAGATCCGCGCCGAGCGGCGGGGCAAGGCGACGCTGGTGCTCGACGCCGGCGACACCATCCAGGGCACGCCGCTGGCCACTTTTTACGCCAAGCAGGAGCCGATCACCACCACCGGGGCGACGCACCCGATGGCCAACGCCATGAACCTGCTCGGGTACGACGCCGTGACGCTCGGCAACCACGAGTTCAACTACGGCCTGCCGCTGCTGGCCAAGTGGATCTCGCAGCTCGGCTTCCCGGCGCTGGCGGCCAACGCCGTCAACGTCGCCACCGGCAAGCCGGCCTTCCTGCCGTTCGTCATCAAGAAGGTCTCCGTCGGCTTCGCCGCGCCGCCGCTGCGGGTCGGCATCCTCGGCCTGACCAACCCGGGCAGCGCGATCTGGGACAAGGCCAACGTCGAGGGCCGACTGCGGTTCGACGACATGATCGCCACGGCCGCCAAGTACGTCCCGATCATGCGGGAACGCGGCGCCGACATCGTGCTGATCTCCGCGCACGGCGGCGACAGCGGCACCTCCAGCTACGGCCCGGAGCTGCCGAACGAGAACCCGACGGCGCTCATCGCCGAGCAGGTCCCCGGCATCGACGCGATCCTCTTCGGCCACGCCCACGCCGAGGTCGCCGAGAAGTTCGTGACCAACGCGCGGACCGGCGAGCAGGTGCTGCTCACCGAGCCGTCGAAATGGGGCCAGCGGCTGAGCCGGATGGACTTCACGCTGGCCCGCGAGAGGGGCCGGTGGAAGATCACCAAGAAGACCGCCGCCCTGCTGAACACCAACACAGTGGTCGAGGACCCGAAGGTCCTCGCCGCCGTGCGGGCCCAGCACCAGAAGACCGTCGCGTACGTCAACCAGGTCGTGGCGCGCTCCACCGTGGAACTGTCAGCGGCGGAAAGCAGGTACAAGGACACCCCGATCCTGGACTTCATCAACCACGTCCAGACCGAGGTGGTCGGCCAGGCGCTCGCCGGCACGTCGTACGCGGGGCTGCCGGTGCTGTCGATCGCGGCGCCGTTCAGCCGGACCGCGGTCTTCCCCGCCGGCGACGTGAAGATCCGCGACGTGGCCGGCCTGTACGTCTTCGACAACACCCTCGAGGCCGTCGTGCTCAGCGGCGCCGAGGTACGGACCTACCTGGAGTACTCGGCGAAGTACTTCCGGTCCCTCGCCCCGGGCGCCCCGGTCGACCCGGAGACGATCAGCGACCCGGCGGTGCCGGACTACAACTACGACGTCTTCTCCGGTCTGGAGTACGACATCGACATCTCCCGGCCGGTGGGCCAGCGCATCACCCGCCTGGTGCTGCCCGGCACCGACACCCCGGTGGCGGACAACGCGCAGTTCGTGGTGGCGGTGAACAACTACCGCCGCAGCGGCGGCGGCAACTTCCCCGGCATCGTGAAGACCCAGGTCTACAACGAGCAGCAGGAGATCCGTCAACTGCTGATCGACTGGGCGCAGGCCAGGGGCGCGATCGACCCGGCCGACTTCTACCAGCCGAACTGGAAGCTGGTGCGCGCGGGCGTGCCGGTCTTCTGACCGGCGATCACCGAACGGGCCGTGGGCGGATCGCCCGCGGCCCGTCCGCGTACCGGGCCGCATCGCGGGCGGGTCGCGCGTGGACGAGGCGCCGCCGCGCGCGACGCGCCGTCAGGCGCCGTGCCGCAGGTCCCACCGGTCCGAAGCCTCCGAATCCGGTCGGTCCCGGCGCGGCTCGGTCTCGGTCAGCGCGACCCGATCCTCCGGCGGGACCGCCGACGGCATCTCGCCGAAGCGCACGTGTCGCAGGAAGGCGTACTCGTCGTCGGTGAACGGCGACTCGGAGCGGTCCTCTGCCATCTGCTCTCCCCCTCGACGCCGTCATTCTCCGCCCGTGGCGCCCGGCGTCACCACCCCTAAGGCATCCTAGGATCCTGGCCGGAAGGGCGGGGCCGGGTGCATCCGTCCGCCCCGGTCAGGACGGCAGCTTCGCCAGCGGCGCGCGGGGGGCCGGCAGCCGGTCCAGCAGTGCCAGCGCCGCCCTTACCGGTGCCCGGCCCAACGTCTCGTCGAAGCTCGCCCGCCCCTGGCAGAACCGCACGAACATCCGCCAACCCGGCGGGGTCGCCAGCAGCGCGTGGAAGACCTCCGGCCGCCGCGCGAACACGTCCAGCAGCCGGTGCCCCGCGCGCATCGAGGGCACCAGGTCCCCCGCCACCGCACGCTCGTAGCACGCCAGGTCACCCGCGGCGACCGCGGCGCCGGCCAGCTCGCCGGAGCGCAGCGCGTAGCTGATGCCCTCCCGGCTCCACGGCTCCAGCAGTCCCGCCGCGTCACCCGCCACCAACACCCGGCCCCGGCGCAGCGGGGAGTCCTCGGCGCGGCAGCGGGTCAGGTGCCCCGAGTCGTGCGCCGGCTCCACCCCCGACAGACCCAGCCGGTCGACGAACGCGCGCAGGTAGGCCCGGGTCCGCTCCCCCTCGCCCCGCCCGGCGATCACACCGACCGTGAGCAGGTCGCCCTTCGGGAAGACCCAGGCGTACGAGCCGGGCAGCGGGCCCCAGTCCAGCAGCACGCGGCCCCGCCAGCGGTCCTGCTCCCGCGGCGGCACCGGCAGCTCCAACTCCAGCCCCAGGTCGACCTGCCGGTGGCGGACCCCCACGTGCCGGGCCGTCACGCCCGAGGAGCCGTCCGCGCCGACCACGGCCCGCGCCCGCACCGTCTCCCCGTCGGCCAGCCGCAGGCGTACGACCTCGGGGTCCTGCTCGACGGCGCGGACCGCGGCGCGCTCGCGGACCTCGGCGCCGGCCCCGGCCGCGGCCGCGCGCAGCCGATCGTCGAACTCCTCACGCCGCACCATCGTCACCAGCGGACCGTCGGGGTGCCGTCGGGTGAACCGGCGTCGCCCGTCCCGGGTGAACGTCACCCGGTCCACCCGGTCGTGCGCCGGGACGTCGATCCGGTCGGCGACCACCGCGAGCGAGGTGCCGATCAGGCCGCCCCCGCAGGTCTTGTAGCGGGGGTGCGCGGCCCGTTCCAACACGAGCGTGCGCAGGCCCGCGCGGGCGGCGGCATGGGCGGCGGAGAGGCCGGCGGGGCCGGCGCCGACGACGGCGAGATCCCAGATGATCACCGGTGCAGCGTATGCCAGGAGGCCGGTTGCGGGGGCGTCAGCGCGACCGGATCACCGCCCGATCGGGTGGGCATCTTCGGCCGGCCACGGGGTAACCGCGCGGCGCAACCGCCCGCGGGGCGGGCAAGGCGAAGGAGGACATCATGCGGCAGGTCCAACTGTCGGACGTCGAGGAACGGGTGTACGACGCCGTCGCGGCCCTGGAGGCCCGCGGGCAGGTGCCGTACCCGGACCTGATCGCCGAGGAGGCCGGGCTGACCGAGGAGCAGTTGCGCGAGCCGCTGCACCTGCTCACCGAGAAGAACCTGCTGCACCGCGAGGACTCGCCGATGGTCGGGCTGGACTTCGGCCCCCGGTTCTGCGCCCAACAGTTGGCGTGACCCGGCGGGCGGCCCGCCACGATTCGCCTCCCGGGGACCGGGGTAGCGGACAGCGATGCCCGACCACCGGTCCACGGGAGACACGATGAGCGCGGCGCGTACGCCGCGACCGGCCGACACCGCCTCCCCGGACGACCGGCGGCGCTGGCAGGCCCTCGGCGTCGGGCTGGTCGCCGCCTTCATGACGCTGCTCGACGTGAGCATCGTCAACGTCGCCGTCCCCTCGATGGACCGCGCCCTCGGGGCCTCCCCCAGCGACCTGCAGTGGGTGCTCTCCGGGTACGCCCTGACGTTCGGGCTGGTGCTGGTTCCCGCCGGGCGCTTCGGCGACGCGCGCGGCCGGCGCACCGCGTTCGTCTTCGGGATCGCCCTGTTCACGCTCGCCAGCGCCCTCGCGGGGCTGGCCGCCTCCCCCGCGTGGCTGGTCGCGGCCCGACTGCTCCAGGGCGCCGCCGCCGGAGTGGTCAACCCGCAGGTCACCGGCCTGATCCAGGAGCTGTTCCGGGGGCCCGAGCGGGGCCGCCCGTTCGGCCTGCTCGGCGCCACCATCGGCATCTCCACCGCCGTCGGCCCGCTGCTCGGCGGCCTGCTGATCGCCGTCGGCGGCGAGGAGCACGGCTGGCGCTGGGTGTTCTTCGTCAACGTGCCCGTCGGGATCGTGGCGGTGGCCCTCGGGTGGCGGCTGCTTCCCGGCCGTCGGGCGAGCCCCGCGGACCACCGGCGGCTGGACCCCGTCGGAGTGCTGCTGCTCGGGCTCGGCGTGCTGCTGGTGCTGCTGCCGCTGGTGCAGCAGCAGTGGCAGAGCCGCGCGAAGTGGCTGCTGGTGCCGGCCGGGCTGCTCGCCCTGGCCGGGTTCGGGGCCTGGGAACGGTGGTACGCCCGGCGCCGGGATCCGCTGTTCGACCTGCGCCTGTTCCGCTTCCGGTCGTACGCCCTCGGATCACTGATCGCGCTGGTCTACTTCGGCGGGTTCACCGCGATCTTCTTCATCTTCACGCTCTACCTTCAGAACGGCCTCGGCTACAGCGCGCTGGTCGCCGGCGTGGCCATCACCCCGTTCGCGCTGGGCTCGGCCGCCGCGTCCGCCCTCGGCGGCCGGATCGTCAACCGCTTCGGCCGGCCGCTGGTCGCGGTCGGGCTGCTCACCGTGGTCGTCGGGCTCGGCGCAGTGGTCGGCGTGCTCGCCCTGGCGCCCGCCGGCGCCGTGGTGCCGTGGCTGACCGCGGCACCGCTGCTGGTCGCCGGGCTGGGCAGCGGCCTGGTGATCGCCCCGAACCAGACCCTCACCCTGTCCCAGGTGCCGGTGCCGCAGGCGGGCAGCGGCGCGGGCATGCTGCAGACCGGCCAACGCATCGGCTCCGCCGCCGGCATCGCCGCCGTCGGCTCGGTCTTCTTCTCGTCGCTGGCCGGCAGCGACGGCGACTACGCCATCGCCTTCCGGCACTCCCTCCTGCTGGCCGCCGCGGTCATCGCGCTGGCGCTGGTCGCCGCCCTGGTGGACGTCACCCTCGGCCACCGCCGCTGAACGCGCCACCCGCACGCCTCCCCCGGATGCGAGGACGCCACTGGCCGGCACCCCGCACGGGGTACCGGCCAGCGGCGTCATGCACCTGTCGTCAGCTGTTCCAGTGTTCGGCGACCAGGTCGGCGGCCTGCTGCTCCCACTGGGCGTAGTGGTCCGGGTACGCCGACACCTGCACCGTCTGCGCGGCCTCGGTCAGCGGCAT
>NZ_JBFAAF010000135.1:0-7865 GCF_040639595.1 Micromonospora sp. NPDC023814 | reverse complement strand
ACGGCGTGCTGCCGCGTGCACGTTCATCACGTACCCAACGCCAAGTACATCGCTCCCCGACGTCCTGACACAGGCGCTGTCGACGGAACCGCACCAGACCGTGAGGGAAACGATCTTGCGCGCTCTGTCTGCCCAAGGCGAACACGGCCGCGATCGCCTGCCCGCAGCACTCGCAGATCCGGTACCCGGTGTTCGAACTCTCGCGGCCATCCTCATGACCACGAACACACCCCAGGGTAGACGGCTGAGCCCCCAGCTACGCCAGACCCTCGGCAATCACCTGAGAGTGGAGGAAGACCGCTCGGTGCATAACACCATCCAGAGGATGCTCGACCACTCGCACTGATCCACACGATCCCGCGGGTCCGCACCGGGCGCCCGCCGGCGCGCGGCGGGCGGGCGGCGCGGCGGCGCCGGTTGAGGGCCCCGACGCCGTAGGCAGTGAGCCCGCACTGCAGGTCAGGCGAACGGTGCGCAGCTTGTTCCACGAGGTTGGCCAGCGCACTTGCCCCTCGGGCACCAAGACACGCGCATCCATCCGCTGCGCACGTCAACTCATCGGGGAGGATGGTGCGAACTTCGCTCCGAGAGGCGATCGCGATCTTGAATCTGTCGTGCGTGTTCTGCTCGGTGACGGGCGGCAATACCGATCCTGGGGTCTGTCTTGCCGTCAACAACGAGTTCGTTGTCTTTCCGGCACTGCACCAGCGACCGAACAACAGAGGTCACATGCTTCTCGTTCCGGCAGGTCACTTCGGCGGCATCGCCGACGTGCCGCCCGAGAAGGCGGCCCCCATGCTGGCCGCGCTTCAGGTAACGACGCAGGCGGTGAAGGCTGCATTCGGCGCCAGCGGGACGACGGTGCGCCTCAACCTGGGACCTCCCGCTCAAGACATCTTCCATCTCCACTGGCACATCATTCCGCGGTACGTGGGCGATGACTTCAACAGTGCTAAGTCCTCCGAGCTGCCCCTGAGCGAACGTTTGCAGCTCACGGCGAAGCTTGGCCAGCACCTTGCCAGACGGGCTTCGGCCCGGGTCCGTAAGTGATCAGTCGGCCGGCTAACAGCACCGCGGATCGCCTCATCTTCTCGGGCATGGCGCCTTCCTCCACTCGTTCCTGGTGCGTCTACCCGGGGTCTGGCAGGTGCGGGTCGGGCAGGCCGAAGATGGCTTCCTGGGCCGCTTGGGCGAGGGTGGCTTGGGTGGTGGCGGGTAGGCCGAGCCTGTTCCAGTGGAAGATCACGTGCAACGCGATTACTGCCCGGAGGCCACGGGTGAGTTTGCCCCTCTCCCGTTGGCGATGCAGGGCCGCGCCGGCCTTCGCGAATGCGGCGTGCCAGTCGCCGGTGGTGCGAGGTGCGCCGAGCAGCAGGCTCCGAACGTCTCCCGTGAACCTCTCCCACGTCCGCGCATCGGTTGTGCGTGCCTGGTTGAGGTGTGCTGCGCGATGCTCGACGGCTTGTGCCCATACGTCGCCTTGCTCGTTGAGGTCCAGCCCTGCTACGCGCATCAGAGCGGTGCACAAGATCAGGGAGTGTTCGCGCCGGGTGGTGGGGTGCTGGTGGAGGTAGGTGAGGAGGTGGCGGCTGTCGTGGTGGAACAGCATGTGGGCGGCGGCCATGGCGTCCTCGCCGCCGAAGGCGTGGGTTTCGGGTTCGTAGATGTCGCCGGTCCAGGTGACCCCTTCGCTGAGTAGCCGGCGGGCCTCGTCTCCGCTGTCTGGGCTGTTTGTGGGAAGGTAGCGGATGCGCCAGGCGCCTTTGCGGATGAACCACCAGGAGGTGATCAGGCCGGCGGTCTCGGCGGCGGGAAGCACTCGGCTGAGGTGGGTGACCGCCTGTTGCTCGCGCTCCCGGGCGGTCTGGCCGGGGAAGGTGATGTTGACCTGGTGCCAGGGGGTGTGGTCCACGGCGGCTCTTTCGTCAGGTGAGGAGGAGACAGGCGTCCCAGGCGGTGGTGGCGGCGGTGACGAGGTCGGCTCCTGCCTTCCCGTCGAGAAGCCCTTCGGGCTCGTTGGTGGTGGGGGCGGTTTGCCGGTGGCAATCTTCTACGGCAGCCAGAGGTATTGAGGTGAGGGCGCCGGAAGCAATGCGGCGGGCGGTGGCCATCAGTCCGGCGGTGCCGTGGCACAGGCCTCGGTTGGTGAGCCGCCGGAGTTGTCCGGGGTCAGTGACGCAGGTGGTGAATGCGGTCTCGGCGAGGTGCTGGCGGATGGTGTCATGCAGGGCGTGTGCGGCGAGTTGCTGGGCGCGGGCGATGCCGGGGGTGCCGTAGCACCAGGACGGCCGTAGCGGGGTTTGTTGGGCCGGTGTTCCGCGGCGTAGGTCGGTGAGGGTGATGGTTTGCGGCCACCAGATCGTGCCGTCGGTGTGCTGCTGCCACGTGTCCATCCATCGGCTGATGCGGCTGATCGCCGTGGTGTGTCCGGCGACGGTGATGCCGTCGCGGAGGGTGAGGGCGAGCAGTGCCAGTGGGCCGGTGATGCCGTGGGCTATGCCGAAGTTAGCGTGACCGCCGGGGGGCGGTGGCTGGCGGCGTTCGGGCCCGTTGCAGCACCACCAGCCTGGCAACTCGTCTCGCGGTTCGGTGAGCCGGACGAGGTAGTCCAGGACCTGGCGGAGCAGGTCGTGATCGCCGAGCCGGCGCAGGACGACACCGAGCCCGGTCAGCCCGCGGATGAGGTCGTACTCGGCGTAGGGCGGCTGCTGGCGTCGGTCGATGCGGCGGTGGGCGGCGGCGAGCCGCCGGCGGGTCACCGTGGCGGTGCCGTCGGCGGTGGCCGCTCGTGCCTGGGCGAGCCCCGGGTGTTCGGTGGTGGCGAGGACGAATGCGAGTGCGGGAGCGCCGTAGAAGAGGCTGGCCCCGTCGGCGATGCTCACGCCACCGGCGGTGGCAAGGCGTAGTGCCTCGTACGCCGCACGCCAGTTGCCGGTTTCTAGGTGCAGAAGGGCGATGCCGGCCGCGCCGTCGGCGAGAGACTGTCCCGCGGTCACGGCTTACGCCCGGTGAGGGTGGTGCGGGCGATGGTTCGGGCCAGCCGCAGGCAGTGCCGTTCGGAGGCGAGGTCGACGCCGATCATGCGGGCGTGGTGCAGGTGCAGCAGGTCGCCCAGCACCTCGTCGGGGTCGAGTCCGTCATCGACGACCAATGACCGGTAGGCGGCCAGCGCTGCCGCGAGTCGCTCGTCGTGTATCCGGCGCCGGGCATGTTCGAGCTGGGCGGGGTCGAGGCGGGGACCGGTCCGGTGGGCGACGTGGGTGGCGAGCCAGCGCGGACCGTCGCCGGTGAAGCCGTCAGCGAGGGCGATCATCCCGGCGGCGGTGGTGGCTTGTCGGTCGCCGGTGAGTCTGTGCAGGGCGGCACGGGAGTCGGCGGCGAACACCCGCTCGGCGGCGGCGAGGGTCGCTGCGGCGCCGTGGCGGGTTTCGGGGCGGTACGGGTGCAGGCTGTAGTCGTGTACGACGGCGTCATCGTGCAGGTGCTGCACCCAGCCGGCGAGGTGGCGGGCGGTGTCGGCGAAGCAGCCGGTGTCCGGAAGCGGGATGCGTAGCCGCAGGTGCGGCTCGGGGTGGGGATACCGCAGGAACCACCAGCCGGCTGGTAGGTGGTCGGCGGCGCGGCCGGCGAGGTCGGTCAGGATGTCGTCGAGCCGACCGTGTAGGCGTGCCTCCAGCCACCGTGACCGCCCAGGCCAGTGCTGAACAGTGGTAGCGGTTCGGGCTGGTCGGGCTGCTCGGGTGGCCGGCGCAGGGTGGGTGAGGGTGAGCAGGAGTTCGGCGGGGCGGTCGTCGATCCAGCCCGCTGGCCCTGGAGCCTCGGTGATCACGGTGCGGGGATGCCGGTCGAGGTAGTCGCGTAGGACCGCCAGGTGGGCGTGGTCGTCCAGGTCAAGGCGTAGGCGTATGTCGTCGTCGCCAATCAGAACCTGCTGCGGGATGTGCCGCTGGTGACGGTGTCGCTGCCAGGCGGCGCACCACTGGGGCCATGCGGTGCCCTTACCGGGAAGCGCGGTGTGGTCGATGATCCAGCGGGCCGGGTGCACGACGGTGCGTCCGCGCCGTAGGCGGGGTAGGAACGGCAGGTCGGTGGCGTGTCCCCAGTCGAACCGGCTGCACGGTGCCGTCCAGGCGGTCCAGATCTCGGCCAGGAACCGCATCAGCGGCTGCTGCAGCATGGGCAACAGCACGCTGTTGAACAGCAGCGGTTCCACGGGCTGACCCGTCGCTAGCGATACCAGCCACAACCGGCGGCCGTCGCCGGTCACCGCCAGATCCTCGACCGTCCATGGCGGTGCCGGGTGGAAGTCGCCGAGAGGAAGGACGGGCAGCAGCTCGGGCACGCGGGCCACTGCGGTGAGACGGGCGTCCAGCGGGGGTCCGGACAGCTGCACCGTGGCCGCGCCGGGCAGGGCGGTCGGCAGGTGCCGGTAGACCTGCTGAAATCCGGCGAGTTCGGCGGGGGTGAGCAAATGCAGGAACCGGGCTCCGGCGACCCCGGCGTGGCGGGACCCGCTGAGTACCGTCAGGGTGAACGCGCCGCGGTCCAGATCGTGCGGGGTGTCGGCGGCGAGGGTGAACCGCAGTTCGGTGTGCGGGATCGGCGGTCGGTCGTCATTCCCGCGCAGCCGGTCGATCAGCGGGTCGTCGAGCACCACTTCGGCGCAGCCGTCGAGTGCGGCCTGCTGCGCGAGCTGTCCGAGTAGCCGGTCGCGGGCGGTGAATAGCGCTGGGGCGCGGCGAGTGGATCCTCGGTAGCCAGCCGGGAACCCCAGCACGTTCAGCACATCACGGATGGGAACAGCCGCTCCTGGGCCCCACCGCTCGATGAACGCGTTGTGGTACTCGGTCCATCCGGCCGGTTGAGGCGCCGCTACCGCCACGAGCGTCGACGCGGCCCGCTCCGCCTCGTGCAGTACCGGCGGGGGCAGGGTCACCGTGATGTCGGCGCGCAGATCAACGGCGACCCGGCTACCCGGCTCCGGAATGGCGTAGGGACGGGCAACATGTGGGGCCGGGCCGGTGGTTGTCATGGGTGGGCGTAGGGCCGACAGCAGCACCCGGTTGTGGACCAGTTCGGCCAGCAGCCGCTCAGCGTCGGCGATGCTGGCGGGTCCGGCAATCGTCGCGGCGAGTTCGGCGAACCTCACCGGGGACCGCGCCGCCTGGATCGCAGCCCGGATCGGGCCGGTAAGGCGGACCTCGACGTCCCAGCGCCGATCGGCGCTGGCGTGGGCACAGGGCAGAACCCACCTGTCGCCGCGCCGGTATCCCAACGAGTTCGTCACCACCGCGACGGTGCGCAGGGTGGCAAGATCCTGTTCGGCCTGCGCTGTGGTCTCGGCGATGAACTGGCCGTCCGGGCGGGAGACCGCGTGATGTGCCTCGCCTAGGCGGACCGCCGCGCGAACGCCGAACTGGACCGGGGCCACGCCAGCGAACGTGCCAAACGGGGTCGCACGGGTGGTCCAGCGCAGCAGATACCGGACCGCTGACTGCACCAGGCGCCGCAGCCGCTGCTGAGACACCGGCTCACCGCTCAGAGCGCGTTGGATCTGGTCGGCCAGCTGCGGTGCCGCGCAGGTGACAGCCGCAGCGAACCCGGGAAGCCTCCACGTCTTGTCCAGCCACTCGCGCCACTGATCCGGATGACCGTGGGCCAAGTCGGGCCAGGCAGGCAGCACGAGGCCCTTCGGGTAGGCGGCGATCCTGATCAGCGCCGCACCAGCTGCGGGAACCATGTTGCACCACCGAATCGACGGGCCCGGCGCGCTCGACGCCGGGCCCGATCGTGAGAGGAACGGATGGGTCAGTTGCCGCCGTCGCACCTGGTGGTGCAGGCGTTGGAGCCGGTGTTGCCGGAGCCGCACCCGTCGTCGGTGGCGGTGGCGTAGCCGCCCGCGGTGGGGCCGGCGTCGACCAGGCTGACGTCCAGGGCGAACTCCGAGGCATCGGTTTCGTTCATGTGCGTTCCCTTCTATGCGGGGGTGAAGGTGAGGACGAAGCGGCTGTGCCGCTTGTCCAGCACCGTCCCGGCCGGCAGGTCGCCGTCGGGAGTACCAGCGGGCAGGACGTGCAGCACCGGCGATGGGCTGCCCGCGTCCAGCCACGCGCGCATGTGTCCGACCATCCGACCGGCGGCCGCTGCGGCATCGGGCCCATGCGCACAGGCGCCCAGGTCGAACATGTCGTCGTCGTTCCAGCGCAGCGTCGAGCGGTAGCAGAACGCGCCGTTGTTGAGGGCCGCCGGTGTGCCGAAGCGCCACGCGGGGGCGACGACGCCCGCATCGACGGCTTCCTGCTGAGCCGTGAGGACAACGAACTGCTGTCCCGCATCGGTGATGCGGGTCGCCAGCCATAGGTCGAGGTCAGCCAGGACGGTGCGAGGGGGCAGGCTCACCGCGGCCCATGCCTGCGCCGGTGGCTGCGCCAACAGCTCACCGACGGCGTGCCGGTTGACCTGCTGGTCCTCGTCCAGCCGCAGGTGGACCCCGTCAGCGATGTCGACGTACCGCACCTCATGTGCCCCGGCGCCCTGCATCGACACGAACCCGCACAACCGCTGGCTGTGGCTGACCAGCCGGTCCCCTGTCCGGCGCATCGCCCACGAGCGGGTCATCCCGAACGTCCGCAGCGGTACGACCAGCGTTCCGTTCTCGGCGAGCTGCGCGGTCCAAGCCGGGGAAATGTCCCATGCACCGACCGTGACGATGATCAAGTCATAGGAACGGCCTGGGTTGACCGGTTGCTCGGCGTCCGCGCACACCACGGCCACGTCGTCGTAACCCGCCGCCGCAAGGCAGGCGGTGGCCCGGTCGGTCACCTCGCTATCGATGTCTACGGTCGTGACCGAGCCCGACGGGCCGACCAGCTCGCGCAGCAGCGCGGCGTTGTATCCGCCGGAACCGATCTCCAAGACGTGCCGGCCGGGCAGCCCGCCGTCGATGGCCGCGGCTGCCTGACCGAGCATCTCCGCGATGAGCCACGGCGCCGACACCGAGCTGACCGCCTCGTCGCCGATCCGCTTGGTCACCACGGCCTGGTCGGCTCGGTACGCCTCCGTCAGCGCGGCATCTGGTGTGAAGAGATGGCGTGGCACGGACCGTAGCGCCGCCTCCACCTCAGGCCGCATGATCAGCCCTTTCTCCGCATGATCAGCGACGAGCTGATCGACCATTGCTGCATGGAGGTCCTCGCCGCTCGCCGTGTCTACACTCATTCGGGTGTTCTCCCTTCCCATCAGGGCCTCCCGATCGGATGGCCCCGTCGTTCCGCTCTTCTCGGGCTAAACAGAGCGTCAAGCCGCTGGACTCGCCAAGTCGCGTTGAAGTCTGAAGTCGATGTGGTGCCTGTCGAAGGTGCCGTCCCGCTGGCGCACGTGGGTGCTCATGCGATTCGTGCGGATGTTCATGCGCATGACCGTGCCTACGGCGGCAAGGCCGAGGCGCAGCCGGCGTGAATCAAGATCACGGCGGCGGAGCGGTCTTCTGCTCCACTGCAACCTCCCGCGCTCGTCCAAGTCAGAGGCGAACCTGACGAGTAGCCAGCGCCCCGTCTCCACACTCACCCGTCGAGTCGGTGGAGTGAATGCCAAACATGCGGACGAAGTGGTTGTCCGCATGTGCGCCACCGATGAACTTCTCCCGCGACTACGCATCTCGGCGTTCTTGGTTGCGCCGCGCTGAACACTGAGTGACCCTATGTGCGCGATATTCATGCTGCTCATCGACATGGTGGTGCGAACAGCCCGAGGAGGCGCTATGGGCCAGACCGGAACTTGTCAAGGCTGGTGGGACCAGTGGGTGTTTACGCCGCTTGGGGTAGCGGTTGATCGAGAGCGGGTTCGGGTGGGTTGATCCAGACGGT
>NZ_JBFAAF010000134.1:0-8344 GCF_040639595.1 Micromonospora sp. NPDC023814 | reverse complement strand
GTCAGCACACTCTGCGGACCCACCTCCAGGAACGTGTCCACACCAGCGGCGCGCAGCGCGGCGACCCCGTCGGCGTACCGCACCGCCTCACGGACATGCCGCACCCAGTAGTCGACCGTGCGGATCTCGTCCGGGTCGGCCAGCGCACCGGTCACGTTCGACACCACCGGCAGCAACGGCGCCGCGAACGTCAACCCGCCCAGGACCGCCCGGAACTCGGCCAGCATCGGCTCCATCAACGGACTGTGGAACGCATGACTCACCGTCAACCGACGAGTCCGCACGCCCCTCTCCCGCCACGCCCGCTCGATGCCGTCGAGAGCCTCGACCGCCCCGGACACCACCACCGACGTCGGCCCGTTGACCGCCGCGATCCCGACCCGATCCGTGAGGCCGGCAATCGACTCGACCACAGCCGCCTCGGCAGCGGCCACGGCGAGCATCCCGCCGCCGGCCGGAAGCGCCTGCATCAACCGACCCCGCGCCGCGACCAACGCGGCGGCGTCGGCGAGGGACAGCACACCGGCCACGTGCGCGGCCGTAATCTCACCGATCGAGTGACCGCCCACGAAGTCCGGCACCACACCGAACGACTCCACCAGGCGGAACAACGCCACCTCGACCGCGAACAGGCCCGCCTGCGTGAACACCGTCTGGTCCAGCAACGCCGCCTCGGCCGTGCCCGCCTCGGCGAACAGCACCTCCCGCAACGGACGCGGCACCAGCGGATCGAGCTGCGCACACACCTCGCCCAACGCGGCGGCGAAGACGGGGAACGCCTCGGACAACTCCCCGCCCATGCCGGCACGCTGCGCACCCTGGCCGGAGAACAGCAGCGCGAGCTGACCGCGTGCGGCGGCGGAGCCGGTGACGACAGCACCGGAGGGCTCGCCCGCGTCGAGGGCCCGGAGCGCGGAGAGCAGGCCGTCCCGGTCTGCCACCACGGCGACGGCGCGCTGTTCCAGCGCCGGTCGGGTGGTGATCGAGGACCAGGCCACGTCCAGCGGGCGCGGGGCCTCGTCGGTGGTCAGCCAGCGCGCCCACCGGCCCGCCTGGGCCGCCAGGGCCGCGTCGGACCGGGCGGACAGCAGCACCGGCACCACCGGCGGCAACTCCCGAGCGACGACCTCGCCCTCCACCACCTCCGCCGGCGGCTGCTCGATGATCACATGCGCGTTCGTACCGGAGATGCCGAACGACGACACCGCCGCCCGACGCGGCCGGTCCACGGCCGGCCACGGCGTCGCCTCGGTAGCCAGGGCCACCGCACCGGACGTCCAGTCGATGTGCGGCGACGGCTCATCCACATGCAACGTCGGCGGCACCAGACCATGCCGCATCGCCAGCACCATCTTGATCACACCGGCCACACCGGCCGCCGCCTGCGTGTGCCCGATGTTCGACTTCACCGACCCCAACCACAGCGGCCGATCCTGCGGCCGATCCTGCCCGTACGTCGCCAGCAGCGCCTGCGCCTCGATCGGATCACCCAGGGTGGTGCCCGTGCCGTGCGCCTCCACCGCATCCACGTCCGCCACTGTCAGCCGGGCGTTCGCGAGGGCCTGCCGGATCACCCGCTGCTGCGACGGACCGTTCGGCGCCGTCAAACCGTTCGACGCGCCATCCTGGTTCACCGCCGTGCCCCGCACGACGGCGTAGATCCGCCGGCCCTCCCGCTCGGCGTCCGACAGCCGCTGCACGAGCAGCACACCGACGCCCTCGGACCAACCCGTGCCATCCGCCGACGCGGCAAAGGACTTGCACCGACCGTCCTGCGACAGACCCCGCTGACGCGAGAACTCGATGAACGTCCCCGGCGTCGCCATCACCGTCACACCACCGGCCAGCGCCAAGTCACACTCACCGCTGCGCAACGCCTGCGCCGCCAGGTGCAGCGCAACGAGGCTGGAGGAACACGCCGTGTCGACGGTGACCGCCGGGCCTTCAAGGCCGAACGTGTACGCCACCCGGCCGGACAGCACGCTGCCCGAGGTGCCGGTGCCGACGTAGCCCTCCACCTCGCCTGGCTGGTCCATCAGGCGGGAGGCGTAGTCGTGGTACATCACCCCGGCGAACACGCCCGTCCGGCTGCCCCGCAGGCCCGCCGGGTCCAGACCCGCCGACTCGAACGTCTCCCACGACGCCTCCAGCAGCAGCCGCTGCTGCGGATCCATCGCAAGGGCCTCCCGCGGCGAGATCCCGAAGAACCCGGGGTCGAACTCCGCCGCCCCATACAGGAAGCCACCGTGCCGGGTGTACGACGTGCCGCTGCGGTCCGGGTCCGGGTCGAACAACGACTCCAGGTCCCAACCCCGGTCCGCCGGGAACTCCGAGATCCCGTCACCACCGACGGCCAGCAACTCCCACAACTGGTCCGGGCTCTCGACGCCACCCGGGTAGCGGCACGCCATGCCCACGATCGCGATCGGCTCGTCGGTGCCGACGACCGTGCCGGCGACCAGGTCGGCGGTCGACTGACGGACCCCGGCCAACTCCGACCAGAGGTGGTCGGCGAGCACCGCCGGGGTCGGGTAGTCGAACACCAGAGTCGAGGCCAGCCGCAGCCCGGTGGCCGCGTTCAGCCGGTTACGCAGGTCGACGGCGGTCAGCGAGTCGAAGCCCAACTCCCGGAACGCCCGGTCCGCCGGCACCGCCTCCGCGCCACCGTGCCCCAGCACCTGCGCGACCAGGCCCCGCACCAACAGGTCGACCTGGGCCCGGCCCTCGTCCTCGGTCAGCCCGGCGAGCCGGTCGGCCCACCCGCCACCTCCCTGCCCCGCCTGGCGGCGGGTGCTCGTCACGCCGATCAGGGTGCGCAGCACGGCCGGCACAGGGCGGCCGGCGGTCGCCGCCCGCAACGCGGGCACGTCGACCACGGCCGGCACCAGGGCCGCCCGATCCGCCACCAGGGCCGCGTCGAACAACTCCAACGCGACCTCGGCACTCATCGGCGTCAGACCCGCCCGCGCCGACCGCGCCCGATCCGCCTCGTCGAGCGAGGCCGCCATGCCCGCCGTGTCCCACATGCCCCACGCCAGGCTCACCGCCGGCAACCCGAGCTGCCGCCGGTACACCGCCAGCGCGTCCAGGAACGCGTTGCCTGCCGCGTACGCCGACTGACCCGGCGAGCCCAAGGTCCCCGCCACCGACGAGAACACCACGAACAGATCCAGTCCCAGACCCGCCGTCGCCTCGTGCAGCAGCCAACCGGCCGACACCTTCGGCGCCAACACGGCCCCGAGCCGCTCCGCGGTCAACCCCTCGACGACCCCGTCGTCCAACACACCAGCCGTGTGCACCACACCCGCCAGCCGGCCCTCGGCAGTGATGTCGGCGACGAGCGCGTCGACCTGGTCCCGGTCCGTCACGTCACACGCCACCACCCGCACGGCAGCGCCCAACGCGGTCAACCGCTCCGACAACTCCCCAGCGCCCGCAGCCGACGGGCCCTGCCGCGACACCAGCACCAGCGACCGCACACCCCACGACGACACCACGTGCTCCGCCACCAGCGCACCGAGGGCACCCGTGCCGCCGGTCACCAGTACCGCGCCGTCACCCAGGTTCGGCGTCTCCGCCGCCACCGTGAGGCCCGCCCGGACGAGGCGGGGCGAGTACACCGCGCCCCTGCGGACGGCCAACTGACCGCCGGTCGTGGCCGGCTCCCGCAGGACCCCGTCGAGCGTGGTCACCAGCGCGGCGTCCAGGTCACCGTCGATATCCGCGAGGACGATGCGCCCCGGGTGTTCCGACTGCGCCGACCGCAGCAGACCCCACACCGCCGCACCCGCCAGGTCGCTGACCCGGTCCTCGGCACCGACCGAGACCGCGCCCCGGGTCACCACCACCAGCGTCGAGTCCGCCAGCACGTCGGCCGCCAGCCAGGACTGCACCGTCGCCAGCACGTCCGAGGTCACCGCCCGGACCGACTCCGGCGTCTCCGCTGCCGACTCGGACGCGGGGAACACGGGAAGCAGCAGCGCCCGAGGGACGGACTCCTCCCCCGCGACCGCCGCCACATCGGGGTACGCGACCAGCCCGACCCGTGCCGCCAGCTCGGCCGGCATCTCCCGGCCGTCCGCCAGCAGCGCCCATCCGGACGCCTCCCCGCCGGGGGTGACCTCCACGGCCGGCCACCGCAGCTCGAACAGCGACCGCGATGCCGCGCCCGGCGCGGCCACCCCGGTCAGCTCCCGCAGAACGAGGGAGTCCACCGACACCACCGGCGCGCCCGCCTCGTCGTACGCCGCCAGCCGCACCCCGGAACCGTTGCGGGTCAGGCGCACCCGCAGCACCCCCGCGCCCGAGGCGTGCACCTGCACGCCCTCGAACGCGAACGGCACCCGCGGCCCACCCGACTCCTGCGAACCCAGCAGCCCGATCGGGTGCAGGGCCGCGTCCAGCAGCGCCGGGTGCACCCCGAAGCCCGCCGCGTCGCCGGCCACCTCGTCGGGCAACGCGACCTCGGCGAACACCTCGCCACCGCTGGTCCAGGCCCGCCGGAGCCCCTGGAAGACCGGCCCGTACGCCAGGCCGTGCTCCGCCAGCGCCAGGTACCACTCCGCCAGGTCCACCTCGGACGCCCCTGCCGGGGGCCAGGTGACCATGTCCGGCTCGTCGGCGGTGGACGACTCCAGCACGCCTTCCGCGTGCCGGGTCCAGCCGGCCTCGGGGTCGTCGTCGGGGCGGGAGTAGACGGCGACGGTGCGGTGCGCGGAGTCGACGACCCCGTCCACCCGCACCTGGATCCGCACGCCCCCGGTGCCGGGGACGACCAGCGGGGCGGCCACGGTCAGCTCCCGCAGCCGGGAGAGGCCCACCTCGTCGCCGGCGCGCACGGCCAGTTCGACCAGCGCCGTGCCCGGGACCAGCGTCACGCCGGAGACGGCGTGGTCGGCCAGCCAGGGGTGCGTGGCCAGGGAGATCCGGCCGGTCAGGACCATCTCGTCGTCGCCGGCAAGGTCCACCGCCGCGCCGAGCAGCGGGTGCTCGGCGCGACCGAGTCCCGCTCCGGACACGTCACCCATCCGCGCCCGGTTGGCGGCGGGCCAGTAGCGCTCGTGCTGGAAGGCGTACGTGGGCAGGTCGACGCGGCGCGCGCCGCTGTCGGTGAACCACTGCCGCCAGGTCACCGGCACGCCGTGCACATGCAGCTCGGCCAAGGCGTGCAGCAGCGCCTGCGTCTCCGGCCGATCCTTGCGCTGGACGGCTACGGCCAGCACGGCGTCATCCTCGGGCAGGATGTCCGCCGCCATCGCCGTCAGCACACTCTGCGGACCCACCTCCAGGAACGTGTCCACCCCGGCGGCCCGCAACGCGGCAACTCCGTCGGCATAACGCACCGCCTCACGGACGTGCCGCACCCAGTAGTCGACCGTGCGGATCTCGTCGCCCTCGGCCAGCGCACCGGTCACGTTCGACACGACCGGCAGCAACGGCGCCGCGAACGTCAGCCCGTCCAGGACCGTACGGAACTCGGCCAGCATCGGCTCCATCAGCGGGCTGTGGAACGCGTGGCTCACCGTCAACCGACGGGTTCGGACGCCCCGGCCCTGCCAGGTCCGCTCCACCTCGTCCAGGGCCTCGACGTCACCGGAGACCACCACGGCGGCGGGCCCGTTGACGGCCGCGATCCCGAGCCGATCGGTCAGCCCGGCGATCGATTCCACCACCGCCGCCTCGTCGGCGGCCACAGCGAGCATCCCGCCGCCAGCCGGAAGCGCCTGCATCAACCGACCCCGCGCCGCCACCAACGCGCACGCGTCCGTCAGGGACAGCACCCCAGCCACGTGCGCGGCGGTGATCTCACCGATCGAGTGACCGGCGAGCATGTCCGGCACGACGCCGAACGACTCGACCAGGCGGAACAGCGCCACCTCGACCGCGAACAGGCTGGCCTGGGTGAACACGGTCTGGTCCAGCAGCTCGGCCTCCGGGGTGCCCGCCTCGGCGAACAGCACCTCCCGCAGCGGACGCGGCAGCAACGGATCCAGCTGCGCACACACCTCGTCCAACGCCGCCGCGAAGACGGGGAACGCCTCGGACAACTCCCGGCCCATGCCGGCACGCTGCGCGCCCTGGCCGGAGAAGAGCAGGGCGAGTTGGCCCCGCTGCCCGGCTCCGCCGGAGACGACCGTACCGGCGGGGTCGCCGTTGGCGAGGGCGGTCAGCGCCGCGACCAGGTCGTCCCGGTCGACGGCGGTCAGGACCGCCCGGCGCTCCAGCGCGGGCCGGGTGGTGATCGAGGACCAGGCCACGTCCAGCGGACGCGGGGCCTCGTCGGCGGTCAGCCATCGCGCCCACCGGCCCGCCTGAGCGGCCAGGGCCGCGTCGGAGCGGGCGGACAGCAGCACCGGCACCACCGGCGGCAGCTCCCGAGCGACGACCTCGCCCTCCACCACCTCCGCCGGCGGCTGCTCGATGATCACATGCGCGTTCGTACCGGAAATGCCGAACGACGACACCGCCGCCCGACGCGGCCGATCCACCCGCGGCCACGGCGTCGCCTCGGTAGCCAGGGCCACCGCACCGGACGTCCAGTCGATGTGCGGCGACGGCTCATCCACATGCAACGTCGGCGGAACGAGACCATGCCGCATCGCCAGCACCATCTTGATCACACCGGCCACACCGGCCGCCGCCTGCGTGTGCCCGATGTTCGACTTCACCGACCCCAACCACAGCGGCCGATCCTGCGGCCGATCCTGCCCGTACGTCGCCAACAGCGCCTGCGCCTCGATCGGGTCACCCAGGGTGGTGCCCGTGCCGTGCGCCTCCACCGCATCCACGTCCGCCACTGTCAGCCGGGCGTTCGCGAGGGCCTGCCGGATCACCCGCTGCTGCGACGGACCGTTCGGCGCCGTCAAACCGTTCGACGCGCCGTCCTGGTTCACCGCCGTGCCCCGCACGACGGCGTAGATCCGCCGACCCTCCCGCTCGGCGTCCGACAGCCGCTGCACGAGCAGCACACCGACGCCCTCGGACCAACCCGTGCCGTCCGCCGACGCCGCGAACGACTTGCACCGACCGTCCTGCGACAGACCCCGCTGACGCGAGAACTCGATGAACGTCCCCGGCGTCGCCATCACCGTCACACCACCGGCCAGCGCCAAGTCACACTCACCCGACCGCAACGCCTGCGCCGCCAGGTGCAGCGCAACGAGGCTGGAGGAACACGCCGTGTCGACGGTGACCGCCGGCCCCTCCAGGCCGAACGTGTACGCCACCCGCCCGGACAGCACGCTGCCCGAGGTGCCCGTGCCGACGAAACCCTCGGCGTCCGGCGGCAGGTCCATCAGGCGGGAGGCGTAGTCGTGGTACATGACCCCGGCGAAGACGCCGGTCCGGCTGCCCCGCAGGCCCGCCGGGTCCAGGCCCGCCGACTCGAACGTCTCCCACGACGCCTCCAGCAGCAGCCGCTGCTGCGGATCCATCGCCAGGGCCTCCCGCGGCGAGATCCCGAAGAACCCGGGATCGAACTCCGCCGCCCCGTACAGGAAGCCACCGTGCCGGGTGTACGACGTGCCGCTGCGGTCCGGGTCCGGGTCGAACAACGACTCCAGGTCCCAACCCCGGTCCGCCGGGAACTCCGAGATCCCGTCACCACCGGCGGCCAGCAACTCCCACAACTGGTCCGGGCTCTCGACGCCACCCGGGTAGCGGCAGGCCATGCCCACGATCGCGATCGGCTCGTCGGTGTTGGCGGTGAGCACCGCCGTCCGGCGGGCGCTGATCTGTCCGGAGACCTGCTCGTAGAGGTGGTCGACGAGCACGGTCGGGGTCGGGTAGTCGAACACCAGCGTCGAGGCCAGCCGCAGCCCGGTGGCCGCGTTCAGCCGGTTACGCAGGTCGACGGCGGTCAGCGAGTCGAAGCCCAGCTCGCGGAACGCCCGGTCCGCCGGCACCGCCTCCGCGCCACCGTGCCCGAGCACCTGCGCGACCAGGCCCCGCACCAAAACGTCGATCTGGGCGCGGGCCTCGTCGGGTGCCAGGCCCGCCAGTTGGTTGGCCCAGTCGCCGCCGCGCGCGGCCCGTCGCCGGGCCGCCGTCGACCCGATCAGGGTACGCAGCACGGCCGGCACCGGGCCGCCGGTGCCGAGGCCCGCCCGCATCGCCGGTACGTCGATCACGGCCGGCACCAGGGCCGCCCGATCCGCCGTCAGGGCGGCGTCGAACAGCTCCAACCCGGTCTCGGCGCTCATCGGCGTGAGACCCGCCCGCGCCGACCGTGCCCGGTCCGCCTCGTCGAGGGACGCGGCCATGCCGGCGGTGTCCCACATACCCCACGCCAGACTCACCGCCGGCAACCCGAGCTGCCGCCGCCACACCGCCAACCCGTCCAGGA
>NZ_JBFAAF010000133.1:0-8833 GCF_040639595.1 Micromonospora sp. NPDC023814 | reverse complement strand
CGACCACGGTGTGGATCAACAAACCAGCAGCTCAACCCGCAGATCTACAGAACACCTGACCACGAAAACGTCTCACTTGACTTGACAGGTTCCGCCCCCCGGAGCGGGCCGCCGGCCCCGCAGGGCAGGGACCCTGGATACGGCCAGCCACGGCAGGCACCGCGGTTCGAGGCCCCGGCCCCGCCGCCGCGGAAGTCGAAAAGGGCTCTGGTCATCGGTCTGTCCGCCGCCGTGGTGGCCCTGCTCGTACTCGCCGTCGGGTTGGCCCTCGTCGACGACGACGATCACACCCCGAGCGCAACCAGCGGCGAGCCGGGCGCGGGCGCCACCCCCGCCCCTGGGGGGTCCGAGTCGCAGGAGCCCGGCGACAACGCGGTGACCGCCCGCTCCGCCAGCGACCTGGGCAACGTCTGCGAGGGCAGCCAGATCCTCAACGCGGCGCCCTACAACGGGCCGTCGGGCGCGAAGGCGTACACGTTCGCGAACTCCCCCGACCGGCCGGCGCTCTGGTCGTCGACGTCGATCGCCTCGAACAAGCCGTACTACGCCGGGAGCACCGACTTCAAGTCGGTGTCGGTGGTCGGCTGCCTGGAGTTCGTGGGGGGCGAGGGCACGCCCCGCGAGTGCGAATACCAGGACACCCTTCTCAAGCAGTTCACCATCGACTACGTCTCGTCGCGCTACGAGCTGACCTTCTACGCGGCGAAGACCGGCGAGAAGATCGGCGACGGCGGCACCGTGAGCACCCCGGCGAACCGGTGCCCGACCTTCCTCTCGCAATACAACAAGAACACCATGAGGGCGTACGCGTCGCCGGACACCGACACCATCGAGGCGGCCCTGGACAAGTTGCTGTCCTGAGGCCGACCGGTCGACTTCGGGGAGGGACGGTCGACCGTCCCTCCCCGGCGCGCACAGGCCGCCTTTGCAGACCCGCACCCGCCACCGACCGCACCGGCACGCGCCGGGGTCGCCGAGTCAGGCGGCGCGGCCCTGCTCGTCCCCGTCGGCCGAGGTCACCCGAGCCAGCGAGCCGCTGATCTCCTGCGGATTGCGCAGCAGGTTGAGGATCGGGCACACCCGCTGCACCTCAGCGTGCAGCCGGGCCAGGTCCTCGTCGAGGGCGGGCGAAGCGACCTGCACCTCGTATCGGAAGTTGTACGGGTGGACGGGCACCTCGGTGTTCCCGGGCTCCTGGGCACGTGGGTCGTACTCGGCCTGCACGTCCACTGTGAGGGAGTCGAGCGGGATCTCCAGCTCCGCCGCCTTGATCAGGAAGATGTGTGTCACGCAGCTGCCGAGCACGCCGGCCTGCAGCTCCGGGGAGCCGGGCCCCAGATCGTAGCCGGCGAAGTCCGGACCGCTGTCGCTGACGACCTGGAAGTCACGGATCCGGATGCGCCGTACGCCGCTGCGTCCCTCGGCGGTGACCCGGGCGCGCAACGGAACGGGGCCGCGGTCCGGGGCGGCACGGCGCGCGGTCAGTGCCGCCCGCTTCTGGGACAGGTATTCACGAAGGTTACTCACAGCATCGCTCTCTTCTGGTTCTTACCGGGCCGGCCGCTCAGCGCAGGGTCACCGAGCCGCGCGGGGTGTCGAGTACCGCCTCCAGCGCGGTCGCCGGTCCGGCGGTCACGTCGAGTTCGACGCCGAGCGCGGCGAGGTCGCGGCGGACCACCGACGGGTCCGGGTGCGTCGCGGTGAACGAGGCGAGCCGCACCTGCGGCAAGCCGGAGCGCGCGGGATGTTCCGTGCCGCCCCAGTCGATGAGGAACGGCACCAGCCCGCCCGCCGCGCGTTCCTCCCGTCGGGTCAGCCGCCAGGACAGCAGCACCCCGTCGGGTCGACGGCGGGACAACGGCTGGATCTCGCCCGGGTCGTACCCGCGTTCGCGGGCGAGGCCGACCGTCTTCTCGATGTCGTCCGGGTGCACCGCCCAGGTGGCGAGGCGAGGCACGGTCAGGGCGTCCAGGCCGAAGGCGCTCGGGCGGACGGCGGGATCGGCCTCCGGATCCGGACCGATGATCTCGAGGTACGAGGTCGGGCCGAACCCGACGAGGTAGTTGGCGGTGCCGCCAGGGTGCCGGCCCCCGGGAACGGGGGTGACGCCGGTGCGCGCCGCGACGTCGGCGACGCCGGCGGCGAGGTCGGGCACTGCGTAGACGAGGTGGTCGAGTCGGGCTTCGGTCACGTCACTGCCTTTCGTACGAGGACTGGCGGCTGGCGGCGCTCACGCGGCCGGTGGTGGAGTCGGCTCCCCCAGGGAGAGCATGAGTCGGTTGGCCCAGTTGAAGAAGGCGGCCGCCTGCAGCAGGTCGCTGATCGCCAGGTCGTCGAGACCGACCGCGCGCAGCGCGTGGATGTGCTCGGCGGTCAGCGCGGCCGGCGTGGCCGTGAGGGCCACCGCGGCGTCGACGATGGCCCGCCAGCGCTCGTCCTGGGGTGCGTCGACCCCCTCGTCGAGCAGCCGCTGCACGTCGTCGGGGCGCTTGGAGTGGTGCGCGGCGAACCGGGCGTGGACGGAGGCGCAGAAGACGCAGCCGTTGCGGCGCGAGGTTGCCGCCGCCGCGAGTTCCCGCTCCGCCCGCGGTAGGCCCCCGTCCGGGTTGTAGAAGATGTCCTTGTCGGTCTTCGTCCGCGCGCGCAGGATCTCCGGGTCCCGGGCGAGCAGCAGGAAGTAGGGGGAGTTGGCGCGCGCCTTGTCGACGAGCGCCTCCCAGTGGACGTCGGTGAGTTCCGCCTCGCTCAGCGGTGCGAGCCAGGGCTCCCAGCCGAGCTGGTCCTGGGTGAAGGCGAGCGGCCGCGCGGCGGCGGGACGGTCGAGCACGGTGTCGGTCACGACGGGGATCCCTTTCTGGGCGGCACGGCCAGGAGCCGGAGGCTCGTGACGAGGCGCACCTGGAAGCTGAGGAAGGCGACGAGCTGCGACAGGGTCACCACGTCGGTGGTGCTCCAGCCGGCGTCGAGGAGGGCCTGCAACGCCTCGCGGCTCGACTCGCGTGGACGGAACACCAGGAGGTGGGCGTGTTCCAGGGCGGCGGCGAGCCGCGTTCCCAGCTCGTCGCGGTCGTTCGTCCGGTACGCCGGCCCCGCCACGCTCTCGGCGGCAAGCGGACCGGGTGCCGGGTAGGCGCCGTAGGGGCCGGTGGTCCTGCCGGCCTCGGCCTCTTTCGCGATCAGCGCGGCCAGCTGCGGTGAGTGCTCGGCCAGCCGGGCGGCGTAGAAGTCGGCGGTCGCGGCGTCCCGGTGCAGAGCGGTCACGAACGCGGCGACGGCGAGCCGCTCGGCCGTGGTGACCTCCCCGGCAGTGCGCGGCGAGAAGAGGGCCTCGTAGCTCGCCTGTGCGTTCCTCCTGGCCTCCGGTCGCCGGTGGCGGATCTGGTCGAGGCGGGAGGCGGGCTCGATGCCGACCAGGTGGTCGATGACGTCGGCGATGGATGTGCTCATGCTCTGCTCAGTTCGGTCGACGGGTCGGCGGTGGAGTGCGGCGCCCAGCCGAGCGCGGGCGCGACCTCGGTCGCGAGCAGCTCGATCGAGCGGAGGACGAACGGATGCGGGGGGTCGACCGAGTGCACCTGGAAGACCAGGTCGGTCGAGCGCTGGAGGATCGGGTCGGCCTTCAGGCTGGCGATGACGTCTTCCGGGGTTCCGACGTGCACGTCGAACGCGGCGATGAGCTGGGCGAGGCCCCCGTCGGGCACGGGGTGGCCCTTCTCCTTGAACTGCCGGGCGGCGCGACCGAGCCCCGCCTCGGCGAAGCGCAGCGCCTCGGCGCGGCTGTCGGCGACGAATGCCGTACGCGACGCCATGATCCGCGGCGGCACGCCCTCCGGCAGGTTGTCGTGGTAGGCGTCCACGATGGGACGCTGGATCTCCGCCAGCGTGGCGTGCGGGGCGTCCTCGGTGCGCGGCTGGGTGCGCGAGAGCATCAGTCCGTTGCCGGCCTTCCCGGCGCGGACTCCCCCGCTCACCGAGAAGGTCGCCTCCCAAATGGCGTCGAGCAGGCGCGGTGCCGCCGGGTAGAGGTGGTCGCCGTCGTCGGCGAGGGGGTGGCCCGACCAGGCGTCGACGAGCACCGCGAGATGCTGGGCGTAGACGGCCGAGCGGTTCGCGCTGTCCTGCCCGAACGCGCTGAACGACGAGGGGGTGCCGCCGGGGCCGACGCCGAATTCGAGCCGGCCGCCGCTGAGCAGGTCGAGCACCGCGGCGTCCTCGGCGACGCGGACCGGGTTCTCCAGCGGCAACGTGATGATGCCGGTGCCGAGGCGGATCCGACTGGTCCGCGCGGCGACGTGCCCGAGGAACACCAGCGGTGCCGGCAGCCCGCCCTCGGCCGCGTGGAAGTGGTGCTGGGCCACCCAGGCCGAGTCGAACCCGTACGCCTCGGCGTGCCGGATCTGCTCGGCGGCCAGCCGGTAGCGCGTCTCCGCCGGCCCGTCGTCGAGCAGCCGGGTGAAGAACCCGAGTCGCGGACGGCTCATGCCGCCAGCTCCGCGACGGTGCCGGGTACGGCGGCGAGCAACTCGCGGGTGTACTCGTGCTGCGGCGTCTCGAAGACCTGCCGCGTGGTTCCGGTCTCCACGATGCGTCCCTTTCTCATGACCGACACGGTGTCGGAGATCTGCCGCACCACCGAGAGGTCGTGCGAGATGAACAGGTAGGTGAGCCCGAGCTCGCGCTGCAGCCCGTCGAACAGGTCGAGGATCTGCGCCTGCACGGTCACGTCGAGCGCGGAGACCGCTTCGTCGAGCACGAGCACCTCCGGGTCCACGGCCAGCGCGCGGGCGATCGCGACGCGCTGGCGCTGACCGCCGGAGAGCTCACGCGGCTTGCGGTCGAGCACCGTCTGCGGCAGGGCCACCCGGTCGACCAGGTCCCGCACCCGCCTGCCACGGCCGGCCCGGTCACCGAGCCGGAAGTTGCGCAGCGGTTCGGCCACGATGTCGCCGACGGACTGCCGGGGATCGAGCGAGCCGGCGGGGTTCTGGTAGACCAGTTGCACCCGGCGGCGCAGCTGGCGCAGTTCCTCGCCGCGCAGCCGCGCCACGTCGGTGCCGCCGATCGTCACGGAACCGGAGGTCGGCGCGGCGAAGCGGACGACCATCCGCGCGGTCGTCGTCTTGCCGGACCCCGACTCGCCGACGAGGGCATGGGTCGTCCCCCGCCGTACGTCGAACGAGACCCCGTCGACCGCCCGGAACGTCTTGCGCCCGACCCGGAACTCCTTGACCAGGTCGCGGGCGACGATCGCGGGCGGCTGCCCGCCTGGGGGGCTTCCGCCGCCCGCCGGAGGGGGGACGTCGCGGAACTGTCGTGGCGTCAGCGACGGGGCGTCCCGCAGCAGTCGCCGGGTGTACTCGGCTTCCGGTCGGGCCAGCACCGCCGCGGTCGCCCCCTGCTCCTCGACCCGCCCGTCGCGCATCACGACGAGCCGGTTCGACCGGTCGGCGGCGACGCCGAGATCGTGGGTCACGAGGATCACGGCGGTGCCGAACTCCGTACGGAGGTCGTCGATGAGGTCGAGGATGCGCCGCTGCACGGTGACGTCGAGCGCGCTCGTCGGCTCGTCGGCGATGACGAGCTGTGGTTCGAGGGCGATCGCGCTGGCGATGAGGACGCGCTGACGCATCCCGCCGGAGAGTTCGTGCGGATACTGCCGGGCGCGCAGCTCGGGGTCGGCCAGGCCGACCCGGTCGAGCAGTTCGATTACACGGCGCGAGATGGTGCGTCGGTCGCCACGCTTGTGGATGCGCAGCGTCTCGCCGATCTGCGCGCCGATCGTCATGACCGGGTTCAGCGAACTCGTCGGGTCCTGCGGGATCAGGCCGATCTGCGCGCCGCGGACCGACTCCAGACGCTTCGACGACCAGCCGGCGACATCCGTGCCGTCGAGCAGGATCTGGCCGGAGTCGACGGACCCGTTCGCGGGCAGCAGGCCGATGATCGCGTGCGCCGTGGTCGACTTGCCGGAACCGGACTCACCGACGACCGCGACGACCTCGCCGCGGTCGACGGCGAACGAGATGCCGCCGACCGCGGGGTGGACGTGGTCGCGGGTCCGGTAGGAGACGGTCAGGTCGCGTACCTCGAGCAGGCTCATCCGTCCTCCCTGCTGATCGAGCGGCTGATGCGGCCGGCGGCGAGCACGACGAGGACCACGACCACGCCTGGCAGGGTGGTCAGCCACCACGAGGTGGCCAGGTAGTTGCGTCCTTCCGAGATGAGCAGCCCCCACTCGGGGGTGGGCGGCTTCGCGCCGTAGCCGAGGAAGCTGAACGTGGAGATGGCCAGGATCGCGGCGCCGAACTGCACCGCGGCGAGCGCCACGACGGGGCCGAGCGAGTTGGGCAGCACGTGCCGCCGGAGCACGGTGGTGAACCGGCCGCCGCTGCCGAACGCGGCCTCCACGTAGTCGGCGCGCCGGACCCGTACCACCTCTGATCTCGCCAGCCGGGCGAAGGCCGCCACCGAGCCGATGCCGACGGCGATCGCCACGTTGATGGTGCCGGGGCCGAGCAGGATGATGGCCGTCAGCGCCAGCAGCAGTCCCGGGACGGCCAGGAGCACGTCGACCACCCGCATCACCAGCTCGTCGAGCAGGCCGCCGACCGATCCGGCGAGCAGCCCGAGCAGCGTGCCCAGCACGAGCCCGACCGCCACGGCGACGAACGCGCCGGACAGCGATCGGGCGGAGCCGTGCACGACGCGGGCGAAGAGGTCCCGGCCCAGGGCGTCCGTGCCGAAGAAATGCTCGGCGCTCGGTGCCTGGAGCTTCTGCACCGGTACGCCGTTGATCGGGTCGTGGCCGGTGAACATGCCCGGTGCGACCGCCCACAGCACGACGACGGCGATCGCGAGCCAGGCGAGCACGAGCGCGACGGGTGGCCGGCGCAGCGGCAGCCGGGCGGGGGCCGGCTGCGCGGGCCGGAGGACGTCGATACCGGATTGGGCGGTCATGCGGTGACACCGACCTTCGTCGTCAGTCGCGGGTCGAGAACGGGACAGAGCAGATCGACCACGAGGTTGACCAGCACGAACACGGCTGCGGCAAGCACCACGATGGCCAGCATCACCGGGGTGTCCTGGGCGGTGACCGCCTGCTCGGTCAGCCGGCCGATGCCGTTGCGGCCGAAGACCGTCTCGGTCACCACCGACCCCGCGATGAGCTCGCCGAAGGTCACCCCGGCGATCGTCAGCGTGGGTAGCAGCGCGTTGCGGGCGACGTGCCGCCAGAGGATCCAGCGGCGCGAGGCGCCCTTGGCGGCCACCACCGCGACGAACGGCTGCGCGTGAACCCGGTCGAGGCTGCGGGCCAGGACCTGCGCCAGCGGCGCCGAGATCGGTACGGCGAGAGTCAGCACGGGCAGGACGAGCTGCTCGAACCGGGTGCCGCCGATGACGGGCACCAGTCCGAGCTGGAACGAGAACACCTGGATCAGCACGATGCCCAGCCAGAAGGTGGGAACCGAGATGAACAGCGACGGCACCGCCAGCAGCGCACCCCGGATCCAGGCGAACCGGCTGTAGCTCGACACGAAGGCGATGGTCAGGGCGATCAGCACCGCGACTCCGAAGCCGAGGCTGGCGAGCTCGGCGGTCGCCGGCAGGCCCTCGGCCAGCCGCTCGATCACCGGCGTGCCGGTGTCGATCGAATAGCCGAAGTCACCCCGCAGGAAGCCCAGCAGCGTGTGGACGTACCGGACGATGCCCGGCTCGTCGCCGCCGTACAGCTGGCGGATCTCCGCGATCTGCTCGGGCGAGAGCCCGAGCTCCGGGTTCTGGAACTTGATCAGAATGGAGTCGCCCGGCAGCAGTTGCAGCAGCACGAAGCCGGCGGTGAAGGCGGCCCACAGCACGAGTACGGCCTGCCCGACACGGAGCGCGAGATACCTGGTCATGAGCCGCCCACCCGCCCTACTTGTCCTTCTTGGACAGCCACACGTCGTAGAACCTGGGGCGGCCGACCGCCTCGAAGCCGACGCCGTGCACGTACGGCGCGGCGCCGTACACCTGCGGCTCCTCGAACAGCGGGATCGCGTAGCCCTGCTCGATCACGTACCGCTGGATCTCGACGACCTTCGCGTTGCGCGCGTTCTCGTCGACGAGCGCGGACTGCTCCTCCAGCAGTCGATCGAGTTTCGGGTCGTTGGAGAGCAACACGTCCCGGTTCCTGGTGTGGAAGTGGCTCTTGATCACGTCCTGGTCCGCCCGTCCCACCATCGAGTGCGTGATGGCGGTCCGCTCGGCGTTCTTGATGTCCACGGCCTGGGTGCCGGAGTCCGCGGGGCGGACGTCGAGCCGCACGCCGATCCTGGCCCACTGTTGGGCGACCAGTTCGAGGGTCTGCTTCGACAGCGGCTGCGGGCCGGAGACGAAGACGCTCAGTTCGAGCTTGCGGCCACCCTTCGCCCGGATGCCGTCGCCGCCGCGTACCCAGCCTGCCTGGTCGAGCAGGGCGTTGGCCCGGTCGGGGTCGTAGGCGAGTTGCGCGGACAGGTCTGCGTACCCCTCTGCCAGGTGGCTGAGCACCGAGGTCGCCACCGGGTAGCTGCCGGTGAAGAGCGTTTCGACGACCTCCTTGGCGTTGGTGCCCGCCTGCAGCGCCTTACGGACGTTGATGTCCTGCAGGATGCTGTTCGCCGGTCGCAGGTAGAGCCCGTTGTTGACGCCGCGGGTCGGCTCGGCGTAGATGCGGTGGCCGGCGGAGGTCACGGTCGCCTCGTCGTAGGCCTGCACGTCCCTGTCTGTCAGGCTGAGAGGAGACAGCCTTCCCGGGCGAGCTAGGCTCGATGGGAGACAGGAAGAGGATCATCGTGACACTACCTAACACGTC
>NZ_JBFAAF010000132.1:0-9181 GCF_040639595.1 Micromonospora sp. NPDC023814 | reverse complement strand
ACGTGCAGGCGTTGCGGAGGCTGGGTCTGCTCGACGAGCGGGGCAACGACGGCAAGGCCGTGCGATACCAGGCGGTGGTGCCCCCGGGGTGGTCCCCACCCGAGCAGCAGGCGGCCACCGACTGGCTCGACCGCCAACCCCCACCGGCGCCCTCCGCGAACACCCCGCCGGTGCCCGCAGCGGTGCACGACGCCCTCCAACAGACACCGCGCGTGGCGCCGGGCAGCGCGGTCGTGGTGTGGGCGGCGATGCTGCGTCACCGCCAGCCACTCACAACCACCCAGATCACCGACCCCACCGTCCTCGACCAGTCCGCAGTCACCGGCACGCGCGCCGCCGAACGGTACGTGAAGGCGTTGCGGGGGCAGGGCCTGCTCGTCGAGCGGGGCAAGGACGGCAAGGCCGTGCGATACGAGGCGGTGGTTCCCCAGGGGTGGTCCCCATCCGAGCGGCAGGCGGCCACCGACTGGCTCGAGCGCCAACCCCCACCGGCGCCCTCCGCGAACACCCCGCCGGTGCCAGCAGCGGTGCACGACGCCCTCCAACAGACACCGGGCGTGGTGCCGGGCAGCGCGGTCGTGGTGTGGGCGGCGATGCTGCGTCACCGCCAGCCCACTCACGACCACCCAGATCACCGACTCCACCGTTCTCGACCAGTCCGCAGTCACCGGCACGCGCGCCGCCGCGTTGTACGTGCAGGTGTTGCAGGGGTTGGGTCTGCTCGTCGAGCGGGGCAAAGACGGCAAGGCCGTGCGATACCAGGCGGTGGTTCCCCAGGGGTGGTCCCCACCCGAGCAGCAGGCGGCCACCGACTGGCTCGAGCGCCAACCCCCACCGGCGCCCTCCGCGAACACCCCGCCGGTGCCCGCAGCGGTGCACGACGCCCTCCAACAGACACCGCACGTGGCGCCGGGCAGCGCGGTCGTGGTGTGGGCGGCGATGCTGCGTCACCGCCAGCCACTCACGACCACCCAGATCACCGACTCCACCGTCCTCGACCAATCCGCGATCACCAGCCCGAGCACCGCCCGGCTGTACGTGCAGGCGTTGCGGAGGCTGGGTCTGCTCGTCGAGCAGGGCAAAGACGGCCAGGCCGTGCGATACCAGGCGGTGGTTCCCCAGGGGTGGTCCCCACCCGAGCAGCAGGCGGCCACCGACTGGCTCGACCGCCAACCCCCACCGGCGCCGACAACGGACAACCCGAGCTTTGACCGAACAATCATGTGGGTCGAAATGCCCCACGATCACCAACCAGCGGCGCCGGGTGTCGGTGGATCGCGGTGCGGCACGGGCTGTCGGCGCGCGGCAACGACCACATACACGTGGTCGTCACCCTCGCCACCGAGGACGGGGCGCCGGTGTGGCTACGGCAGGACAAGCGGCGCAGCCAGCAGGTCGCCGACCTCCTGGAGGACGAGTTCGGGTTGGGCAAGTGGACGCCCGGTCGGGCCGGGGCGACGAAGCGGCCGGAGCTGACCCGGCCCGAGGTCGAGCGGGCCCGGCGCGTCGACCAAGTGCCGGACCGGGAGCTGCTGCGCCGCCAGGTCCGGGCCGCGCTCGCGGGTGCCGGCAGCGAGGCCGAGTGGGTCGCGCGGATGCGGGGCGCGGGTCTGCTGGTCGCTGCGCGCACCGCGGCGACCGACCGGGACCAGGTGGTTGGATACGCCGTGGCGCTACGGCCGGCCGGTGCCAGCAAGCCGCGCTGGTATGCCGGGCGCAGCCTGGACGGCGACCTGAGCCTGACCCAGGTCCGCAAACGGTGGCCCGACGCGCCACCGCCGGCAGCGCAGTGGAAGACGGCGGATTCCGCAGAATCGACCATGCTGCGCGGTGAGGACCGGATGGCGGTGTGGCGGTCGTCGGCCGCCGCCCTGGCGGCGATCAGCGGGCGGCTGGCCGGCGTCGCGCCGGGCTCGCCGCAGTGGCCGGCGGCAGCCCGGGCCAGCGCCGACCTACTGGCCCGGGTTGCGGCCGTCACCGAGCCGTCCGGGCGGGGACCGGTGACGCGGGCGGCTGACGCGCTGGCCCGCGCGGCGGCGCCACCGCGTCGCGCGCCGGCGCCGGCGGCGTCGACGATCGCCGCCGAGCTGGGCCGGGTCGCCGACGCGCTGATGGTCACCGGACCTGCCCGCGACGGCGGTGAAGCGGCGGTGCTGCTCGCCGTGGTCGTGCAGGCGGCCCGGCTGGTGGTGGCGCTGGCCGAGCTGCGCGCGGCCGAACAGCAGGCACACGCGGCTGGCGCGGCGGCCAGGGCGGCGGCGCACCTGATGCCGCTGCTCGTGCAGGGCTCGGTGCACGTCGAGCGAGACGTTCCAGGCCCACGCGTCGGGCGGGAGGAGCCAGATGCAACGCGGGCTCGGGCCCGCGTCGACCCGGCGGCGGATCAGCAGACGCAGCGATGAGGGACGGGGAGAGGTAGTGGCCGACAACGAGATGGCCGAGATCCAGCAGCGGGCCACCGCGGCGATGACCGCCGCGATCCAGGCCGCTGGCCAACTGGGCACAGGTGCTCATCGACGCTCGCATCGCGCAGCTGCAACGCGCCGTGCGGGCCAGCGAGGAGCAGGCCCGGCAGATCCGCGCGCAGGCTCGTGCAGCACAGCAGGCCGACGCGGCGGTGTGGCGGCCGGCGATGCGGCCGGGGTGGTGGCGCACCGCGGGGACGGAGGACATCGCGCGGGTGTGGCGGGCTGCGTCGACGTGGCAGCACGTGGACCCACGGGCGCAGCAGGCCCGGCAGACGGTCGTCGACCAGCTCGCCAAGCGGGCGGGTCGGGCGGCTGAGAAGCCCGAGCCGGCGCGAGAGCCGGACGACATTGAGGTGCTGTCCGATGCCGTCGACCGGGCGGTGCGCGAAGCCACGGACCGGGTGCGGCGGCCGGCGATGTCCGCCGAGGCGGTGCGGGACCGGCAGGAGCGGATGGCCGCCGAGGTCCGCAAGGCGTGGCCGTCTGGGCAGCGGGCCGACAGGGTGATCGGGTGCGAGGCGTGGGGTGCGCTGGCGTACACGCTGGACCAGGCGCAGCAAGCCGGCCACGATGTGCAGCAGATGCTGCGCGGAGTGCCCAACTTCGTCGACCGGGCCCGGACCCCGGCAGCGTATGCGTGCCGGGTGGTGCAGGACCAACTCGACGGCCGCATCGACCTCGGCACGGTACGTCGAGACCGCAGCCCGGAGACCGCCGAGAACCAGACGACTCATGCCGGGCCGGCAGAGAGCATCGCCACCAGCAGCAGTGAACCGGCGGTGACGGCCGCTCGGGCGTACCCCGTCTCGACCCGAGACGCTGTGGCGGGGGCGAAGCCCGGCAGCGACGCAGCCGGGCAGGCACCTGCGGTGAAAGCTGCGGAGGCTGGCCTTGACTCGCCCAGCCGGTAAGCCCGTGGACCGGTGACCACGACGCGGCCCCTCACCTCTCGGTGAAGGGCCGCAGCCGTGTGATCGACCGGTACAGACATCGCCGGAGGCGTAGGCCGATGGCAAGCCGACCCGGACCGCAGCGCCGGCCACGGCGCGAGGACCGGAAGCGGCGCGGCAGCACCTTCCCGGCCTGCCCTCTCTTGCTGGTCCTCCGACGGGCGAAGCTGCCGGCAGGCCATCCGCCCGGGAGGAAGGCTCGCCTTTACCCGGGCGGATGGGGCTGCGTTGACCAGCCCTGATCTCGCAGAGCTGCCGGTCAGGGCTGGTCGACGTCGTCCTCGGCATGCGGAGCGTCGAAACTAATGACGTCCCCGACCTCCATCGGGACCGGCCGGTCCAGCACTTTAACTGCCGCTTCTTGTCGTCCCGAGTGGGACGCGCCGCTCACTCGCCGCCGCCTGATGCGCCGATCTCGATCATCCGCTGCACCGAGGCCCGTGCCCGTGCCGCGATATCATGATCAACTTTGACTTCGTCGGCGCCTTCGCGTAACGACCGCAGCAGAGCAGCCGGCGTGATCATCTTCATGAACCGGCATGACGCACGGTCGTTCACCGCGCGGAACTCGATGGCTGGGGCGGCCTTGCGTAGTTGGTGCAGCATGCCAACCTCTGTAGCGACCAGCACAGTGCCGGTGCCGGCCGTACGCGCTGCCTCGACCATGCCGCCGGTGGACAGGATATGGACCTTCTCCCGCGGCACCACGCCCTCTCCGGCGAGGTACAACGCAGATGTCGCGCATCCACACTCCGGATGGATGTACAGGTCGGCAGTCGGGTGCGCAGCCGCACGCGCGGCGAGTTCCGGACCGTTGATGCCGGCGTGGACGTGACACTCACCGGCCCAGACGTGCAGGTTTGCCCGGCCCGTCTCCCGTTTGACGTGAGCGCCGAGGAACTGATCCGGGCAGAACAGCACCTCCCGATCCGGTGGGATGGAAGCGACCACATCCACAGCATTGGACGACGTGCAGCAGATGTCGGTCTCGGCCTTCACGGCAGCGGTCGTGTTCACGTAAGACACGACAGCCGCCCCGGGGTGCTCACGTTTCCATGCACGCAGTTGGTCGACGGTGATCGAGTCGGCCAGCGAGCATCCCGCGCGCGCGTCGGGGATGAGCACCGTCTTTTCCGGTGCCAAGATCTTGGCGGTCTCGGCCATGAAGTGCACACCACAGAAGACGATGGTGGCTGCATCGCTCGTAGCCGCGATCCGCGACAGGGCAAGGGAGTCGCCGACGTGATCGGCCACGTCCTGGATTTCTGGTAGCTGGTAGTTGTGTGCCAGTAGCACCGCGTCGCGTTCCCGCGCCAGGGCGCGGACCTCCTCCGCCCAGGTGCTGTCGGGCTCCAGTCGCCCGGATGGTGAGTTGTCCTGCGCTGCGGCACCCATTGGGCCCTCCTCAGACCGAGCACTCCGCAGTGGAGGGCTCAACGCTCGCGGACGTCTGTCCTTTCTCGGCGGCTTCAGGTGCATGCCAACGGCTCAAGTCTGGGCGTATCCAGGCATTTGGCGCTCGCTTGGCCCTTCCGCCTGCCCCGCGAAACTGCTGGTCAGTCGATCACGCGGTCCTGCGGACTGTCAATCATGCTGGTGCCAGAGAAATGGCGCCCACGCCGCTCGCGAGGCGCCCGTACGCAATGTTTTGACTCTTTTGGCAAGCTCCTGCCCCGATTTGTCGTCCTGATCTGCATTCTGCGCGAGCCAGGTGACCATCTCGACCTCGAGAGCGTCCGCCCGGAACGACCACCTGATCAGTCACTCGCCGACTTGGTGTCCGATCGCATGATCACCTGGCAGCTGAAGCGGAATAACCGCAGCTCACGGCTTTACGCAATTGCGCACGAGATCGTTAGAGTACCGGAGCGACTGGGCGCGGAATTGCCGGGCTCAGTTCCCGGTAGAGCCACTCGGCAAAGCCGGAGTGATCGGCGTCGGTGCTGAGCTGGACCAAGGTGCCGTCGTCGGCCAGAGTGGTTCGGCCGATCTTGTCCACAGCCACCTGCCGAGCATCGAAGCGCACGAACGGCTCGCCCAGGGCTGCCGACAGGGCCAATGGCGTGTGTGGGATGGTCGCGGGATGGTAGCCGGCGTAGTACCGGTCGCACTGCGCGACCAAAGCCGCCGCCCACGGCACGGAGGAGCCGGCGAGTCGCCGGTACAGCGGAGAATCCGCCGTGATCGCGATCCGCGGAGCGAACGTCACGTCGTAGGTCACCAGCCGTGGCCGCGACACCGCATCCAGCGCGGTCCGGACGGCGACCGGATCAAGGCGGAAGTTGTACTGCGATTGGGCGGGGTCGCGGTAGGCCAGCGCCCCGCCCATCTGGGTGACGACCAGTCGGTGCGCCAGGTCCGGGCGTGCGTCGAGTACGTCACCGAGGTTGGACATCGGCCCCAAGCCCAGCCAGCGCACCGGGCCGGAAGTGCGCTCGCACACCGCGGCGACCGCACCTACCGGACCGGACGGCTGATCGGCCACGTCGCCGGGAATCAAGTCGGCCACCCAGAAATACGGTGTGCTCGAGAGCCGGCGGCCCGCCACGACCGGCACGTCGGGCCGGCCGAGCAGATCCAGGAACCACCGAGCCAGCCGGGCGCGCTGCCCGTCGGCTTCGTCCGTCGTGAGCACAAGGGCCAGCTCCGGACAGCGGTGGGCAGCGATGGCCAGGGCCATCGCGTCGTCCGGTTCACCGCCGATATCGGTGTCGATCACCAGAGAGGCAGTCACGTGTGGTTCACCGCAGTCACGGTGGGTGCGGGGAAGTAGCTCGCGGAATGTCCGTGGACGACGAACCGGTTGGTGATCGGCATCCGACGGTCCATGCCGAACGCCCGCACGGAGATCTTCGGCCCAGGTGGGGCCTGCTGCCGCTTGAATTCGCCGCGCTCCACCATTTCGATCACGCAGTCGACCACGTCGGCATCGAACCCGTCGGCGACCAGCTCGTCCCGGCTCAGCTGGTCCTCGACGTAGCGGGCGAGGATCCGGTCCAGCACCTCGTATGGCGCCGGCAAGAGCTGGGAGTCGACCTGCCCCGGCTGCAGCTCCGGACTGGGCTCCTTGGTGATCGTGCGCTCGGGCACGGGCGCCGGTGTGTCACACGCGTACGCCTGCGCGTTACGCCATCGCGCCAACGCCCACACCAGTGTCTTCGGCACGTCTTTCAGCGGCGCATATCCACCGACTTGGTCACCGTACAGGGTGTTGTGCCCGCAGCTGTACTCGGTTTTGTTGCCGGTGTTCAGGGCCAATCTGCCCTCCTGGTTGGACACCGCCATCAACAGCATCCCTCGGGCGCGGGCTTGGACGTTCTCCAGTGCGACGCCGTCCACCGGAAGCAACGCCGCCACCGAGTCCACCACCGGCTGGATCGGCACGACGCGGAAATCGAGACCTACGCGCTGGCCCAGCTCCTCGGCGTCGAACATCGAATGGTCGCTGGAAAAGACGCTGGGCATCGAGATCCCGAGGACGTTCTCCGGACCGAGCGCGTCGGCCGCGATCACGGCCACCACTGTGGAGTCGATTCCGCCCGACAGAGCGACCACCGCGGAGGCGAATCCGTTCTTGCGCGCGTAGTCCCGAGTCCCGGTGACCAGTGCCTGCCACACCTCGCCCGGCTCGGCCGGAGGATGCCGTGGCACGGGAATCGGCTGGGGCGGCGGGTCGACGATCTTCGGGGCAGGAAGCGCGATTCGCCGCGTCCCGGCAGCCGGGTCCCCCGCCGCGGGCAGGTCCAGCTCCGCGACGAGCAGATCCTCGACGAAGTGAGCGGCCGTAGCCAACTGGCTGCCGTCCGCCGCGACGATCGATGAGCCACCGTGGAACACGAGTTCGTCCTGGCCGCCCACGGCGTTCACCGACGCCACCGGCGTGCCGGCCGCGCGGGCCAGCCGGGCGAGCGCCGTCATTCGCCCGTGGTGGCCACCGACGTGGTACGGCGCAGCGCACACCTGGAGGACCAGCCCGGCTCCAGCCTCGGCGAACACGGCTGGTGCATGAATGTCTTCGCCGACGGCTAGTGCGACGTCGGTCCCGTCGACGCAGGCGACCATCAAAGAGTTCCCTGGCAGGAAATTGCGCACCTCGTCAAACACACCATGATGGGGCAGCCGGTGTTTGAACGAGCGCCCGACGACATGGCCGTCCCGCAGCAGCGCCACCGCATTGTGCGCGGCACAGCCTGAACCGTCAGCCCTTTGAGTGGAATCGCTACCCTCCAGGTATCCCACCACGACTGACACTTTTCCCAGTCCCTCTGCTGCCAAGTCGGCCGCCAACCGGGTCAGCCCGGCGGCCGAGGCCGCCGCGAACGCCGGTTGCGAACCGAGATCCCGCAGCGGGCCTCCGGTCACCGCCAGCTCCGGGAACGCCACGAGGCTTGCGCCCTGGTCGGCGGCCTTCCGTGACCACCGCAGTACCGCCGAGCAATTCCCGTCGATGTCTCCGAGAACAGGATTGGTCTGGGCCAAGGCGACCCGCAGAACAGGCATGCGCGACTCCGTTGTTCGCTGCGAAAGAGCCCTCCGCAACTTCGAAGGCTCCACACCCGTGAACGTAAATGACCGCAGTTAATAGCACTGTTGGTAGCCAATCGACCCCGGCCGTCGCAGGCGAGTACATCGGTCTGGCATCTCTGCCCAATTAGTACCGCATGAACGACTGTCGGGCTTCGTCGTCCCTACTACCACTCAATATCCTAGTGCCAGCTGCCCGGCAATGACAACTGCTCGCCCGTCCAAGAATGAGCCTTTCCCCGAGTAACGATGCAAGGACTTGGAGTAGCCGGGCTGGCCCGACGATCCAAACGCGCCCAGATGTAAACATTCAGGGCTACTCCACGTGGTGACTGGTGGTGGCTGTGAGTGATCGGCGGGGTGGGGCGGTCCTGGTGGCGTGTCGGTGCGTGTCTGGGTGCCGTCGACGTGTTGTGATCTTCGGGTGCCGGGCCTGGAGGAGTTGTCGCGTGAGGAGCTGATCGGGCTTACGCGGCGGCTGACCGTCGAGGTCGAACGGTTGACTTTGGCGAACGAGGAGTTGACGCGGGCCAACCGGGAGTTGACCGATCGCGTAACGCGGCTGGAACGCCTGGTGTCGCGGAACAGCGGAAATTCGGGGATGCCACCGTCGAAGGACGACGATCCGGGTCGGACGCCGCCGGCCGAGGTGCCCGCGCCGGGGTCCGCCGGGGATCCCGCGGTGCGGGCTCGGGGAAAGCGTCGGGGTGCGCCGGGTGCGCAGTTGGTCTGGTCGCCGGAGCCGGACGACACTGTGGATCATTTCGCGCCGGAGGTGTGTGGAAGCGGGTCGGATCTGGCCTCGGCGGCCGAACTGGGGGAATTCGCCTCGCATCAGCAGGTCGATGTGCCTGTGATGACGGCGACGGTGACCCTCTCGCCCCCGGCCGACCCGGCCGGAGAAGTGTCGGGGCGACAGGTTCTCACGTTCCGTGCAAGAGCCCGAGCCAGGCTCGCGCCGCCTACATGCCCGACGCCATCTGGGCAGTCAGCAGGCTCCCCCCAGACTTGTCCCGGGACCCAGGTCTCGCCCCGGTTTCGACGCCACTGAAGTTTCTTACGACACGTCATCAGCGGTTCGCTCACGCTCGCCTTCCTGACCCACACCTGACGCGATCACCGCCGCGCCTTTTCCGCAGCGCTCACGGAACCTGTCAAGTCAAGTGAGACGTTTTCGTGGTCAGGTGTTCTGTAGATCTGCGGGTTGAGCTGCTGGTTTGTTGATCCACACCGTGGTCG
>NZ_JBFAAF010000131.1:0-9198 GCF_040639595.1 Micromonospora sp. NPDC023814 | reverse complement strand
CTCCACGATCGACGGCGTTCCGCACACCCAACCATGATCCAACCCGAACGCCCCAGGTCAAGCCGACCCGCCGACGAGCACCTGACCAGTCACAGCAAAAGTTTCCCCATGTTGCCAGCTATTAGCCTCGGCCCTTCGTTAAGGGCTGTCCAAGGAGTGGACCGAGAACGGAGAAGTGCCTTCTGATCAGGGAAATTAGGGCTTGTCGAGAGTCCTGTTAACCCGTCACGGAAGGCACTTGCTGGGTGAAGGCTACCGCAACACGTCCGAAGATCATGGTGACCGGGGGTGGGCGGGGCGTGGTCGGTCACGCCGGTGCCCGGCTGCTCGCCGACCTTGCTGATGCGACCGGGTTGACCAGCGCATTCAGTCAGGCCCTGGCGGGGTTGCGGCAACGGCAGCGCGGACACGACCCGGGCCGGATCGCCGTCGATCTGGCGGTGATGCTGGCTGACGGCGGCGAGGCCATCGCCGACCTGGCGGTGCTGCGTAACCAGGCTGGCCTGTTCGGGCCGGTCGCCTCAGACCCGACCGCCTGGCGGCTGCTGTCGCAACTGGACGAGGCGACACTCGCCGTGCTGCGGTCCGCCCGGGCCCAAGCCCGCGAGGTCGCCTGGGCCCAGCATGCTGACACCCGCGGTGACCTGCCGCGGGCCTCTGCGGCTGGCCTGCCGGTCGACGGGCTGATCCTGGACATCGACGCGACGATCGTGCTCTGCCACTCCGAGAAGGAATCGGCGACCCGCACCTGGAAGAAGACCTTCGGCTTCCACCCGTTGCTCTGCTTCCTGGACAACACCGGCGAAGCCCTCGCCGGACTGCTGCGCGAAGGCCGGGCCGGCTCGAACACCACCGCCGATCACATCACCGTGCTCGACCAAGCCCTCGCCCAGATCCCCGACCAGCATCGGTATGGCACCCCGATCCTGCTCCGCGCCGATTCGGCCGGTTCCAGCCAGGGGTTCCTCGCCCACATCCGATCCTTGCGCGACCAGCACCTGGACATCCGGTTCTCCGTCGGTGCCGCGATCACCGAGGCCGTGCGGGCGGCGATCCGGGCCGCGACCGGCTGGGTTCCCGCCGTGGACACCGACGGTGACCTGCGCGAGCATGCCGAAGTCTGCGAGATCACCGGCCTGTTCGACCCGACCGGCTGGCCGGAGGGCCCCGGTTCCTCGTCCGCCGGGAACGCCCACACCCCGGCGCCCAACTGTCGCTGTTCGACACCATCGAAGGCTGGCGGCATCAAGTCGTCGCCACCGACACCCCACCCGGCAGCGGCAGCCTCCAGTTCCTCGAGGCCCGCCACCGCGGCCACGCCCGCGTCGAGGACCGGATCCGCTGCGGGAAGAACACCGGCTTCGGCCGGTTCCCGTCCCGGCACTTCGCGATCAATCAGGCCTGGCTCCAACTCGCCCTGACCGGCATCGACCTGCTCTCCTGGACCCAGGTCCTGCTCCTGGACGGCGAGTTGGCCACCGCCGAGCCGAAGAAGCTGCGCTACCGACTGCTGCACGTCGCGGGCCGGATCACCCGCACCGCCCGGCGAACCCGCCTGGCCATCGCCGCCAACTGGCCCTGGACTGACGCCCTGACCAGCGCGTTCAGCACACTCGCCACGCTACCCCGGCCCACCGGCTGACCCCGGACTTCACGCCACGACCAGCAACACGGAGGAACCCGGCCCCGCGCCGGGTCCTCAACATGCATCCAAAACAACGGCAATCACGCAAATCGGACCCACCAAGAAGCGGCTACGAAACCGTACTCAAATGAAAGACCGAGGTTAGCGCGGATCAGACCATCGATTACTCCGGCCGCGACGCGGGGTTGCTCGCGTGCCGCGCGGAGGCACCCGCATTCGCTCAGCCGGCGCAGCACCGGCACCAGGTCGGCGGCCGACGCCTCCATCCGCCCGGCCGCGTCGATGAAACCGATACGGTCGTTGCCGGCTTCGGCGCGTTCAAAGGCATCGACGATCACCGCGCGGCAGGCCATCACCCAGGAGCGTCGGTGGCCGCCTGCAGCCCACCCAGGTCGGGAGCCTCCTCCGCCAAGCCGTAAGCGTGCGACAGCGCGGCCCAGCCCACGGAGTTGAGATCATTTCAGTACCAGGCACAAACGCCGATCGGAGACGCTGCAGATCGCCGAGGTGATCGCATGTAGCACCCAAACCGCGGCGGGACTGGGCCGATCTTACGGCGCTCGCCGCCCCGGTCAGGCATAGCGCCCGCTGTCACCCGTCCGCCCCGAACCCCTGGGGCGGATCAAGCACCCGGCCCGTCCGGTGAACCAGCCACCGGTGCGTCACGTATTGATGTGACGCGGAGCGGCGCCGAGAGGTGCAGGCCAATTCACGGCAGGCCGCTCCCGCGATGAGCGGCGTGCGTGGAGACGGCGCTCTGCGGCTCAAGAGCTGAGAGTGAGGCGGCGTGACGAAGGAGCTCGACCGGCCGACGGAGCATTGGAGCAGTTTCATGCACGGCCGCGACATCCGCGGTCACCGCCGGGTGAGGACCAAGCGCAGTCGGCTACCGCCGGTGGCGGGTGTGCTGGCGGTGCTGACCCTGGCAATCGCCGGTGCGAATGCCATTTCACCCGGTCCGTCGCGGGTGAGTGGCCCTCAGTCGCTTCCGTCGGCAACGGCGGTGCCCGTCGAACCGGTTACCGACCTGCCACCGGATCCGACCCAGGCGAGCTTTGCTCCGTCAGCGGCGGCAGGTCCGGCAGCTCGATCGGCGACACCGGCGACCCGCGTGCCCTCGCCTGCGAAGCCCACCCCGTCCCGACTTGCGGAGCCAGGTCCGGTCGGGAAGTCACCCACTCCCCAGGCTTCGACGACGACGGGCCAGCCGGTCCCGTTCGTGCCCCAACGCATCGAGGCCGAGGCGTCAACGACGCAGATCTCCGGGGGCGCCGCCGTCGTGCGGTGTGGTAGCTGCATGGGCGGCGCACGGGTTGGGTACATCGGAGCAACCGAGCAGGTCATCGTCGTTGCGAATCTGCCGAGCTCCGGGCTGCGGACCATACGTGTCACCTACGAAACCGATGGACTTCGACAACTCAAGATCAAGGCAAACAACGTGGACGTCGACGCGCGGTGGCTGAACGGTGGCGGCTGGGAAGTGCCGAACTCGTTCGAATTCACAACAACGCTGCCTGCTGGCCCGTTGCGGTTGATGTTCTACAACGATGTGACGTCCGCACCTGATGTCGACCAAGTCGTCATCAGCTGACGTACGAGGTCCTCGCTTGACGGTTTCCTCGAAGGGAGTGCCTACTACGAAGTCGCCAACTCCCGCGCAATGTCGACCCGCGAATGGCCGCCGAGCTTCGCGAGGATGTGCGAGACGTGGGTTTCCACGGTACGGCGGGACAGGAACAGCTGGGCCGCGATGTCGGGGTTGGACTGGCCGGCGGCGACGAGGTCCGCGATCTTCCGTTCCGTCTCGGTGAGAGCTTCCCAGCCAGTGGTGGGTCGGCGGCGCGGTCCGCGGCGGCCGCGGCGGATGCCGTGGACTCGTAGGCGAGCGTCGGCCCGCATGATGTCCCAGGCCGCGTCGAGCGACGTGTAGACGTCGATCGCCCGCGCGAACGCGGCCCGCGCCGCGGGCTGGTCACCGCGTTCGGCGTACAGCACGGCGGCGTTCTCCAATGCCTGCGCGCCGAACAGGGGATAGCCGATGCGGTGAAAGGTGTCGGCGGTGGCGAGGATTCGCTTGGGGTCGGCCGCCAGCAGGCCGGCGCAATGCTCGGCCGTAGCGGTGGTGGAGGGACGCGCCTGCCGCTCGGCGGCAGCGGCGACGGCTCGGGTCGCAGCGGTGGCGGTGGTATGGTCGCCGCGAACCAATGCCAGGCGGACCACGTCGGCCAGCCACATGGGCGCGTCCGGGGTCAGCTGGGGAAACTCGCCGTCCCCCACTGGATCGAACGCGGCCAGCAGGCGCGCCAGCGCCTGGGCGGGCTGACCCTCACGTTCGGCCGCCAATGCCCAGGCAACCAGCACGAGATCGGCGTACAAGCGCAAAGCGTTCGCGGGGCTTGTCAACTCCTCGATGCCGGAGAACTCCTGCTCCGCCGCCGGGCGATCGTCGCGGTGGACCGCGATCAACGCCCCGACCCCGCGGCCGGCTAGTCGATACGCCATGTCGGTCGGCAGATCGGCAGCAGCCTGCAGTTCGGCCAGCGCCTCGTCCCACCGTCCCCGGTAGAAGCTGTAATCCGCGATCTGCGCCCGCAGATTAGCCAGCCGGGGCGGAGTGCCGGCGCGCTCGGCGAACACCATGGCCCGGCCGAAGGCGTCGTCGGCCTCGGCCGAGCGGCCAAGGTTGCCCAGGGCAGCAGCGTGATTGGTCATCAGCAGCAGTCGCAGATCGGCGGCCTGCGGCTCGTCCCCCAGTGCTCCCAACGCGAGGTCGATGGCCGCCGCATACGCCGCGATGTCCCGCCGCTCGGAGAGCTCGAGCGTAACCATGGCGTGCAGGGCGTACCCAACCGCCAGACGGTCACCGGCCTCGCGCCCCACGGCCTCGGCCCGCGTCGCGGCGGCTCGCGACTCGTCGAGGCGACCGAGGGCGCACAGCGAAAGGGCCCGCAGGGCGTCCAGCCGGGCGGCCCAGACCGGTGGCAACCCCGGCCGCTCCAGGGTGTCCTCGGCGACCTCGACCGTCTGCTCGTACCGCCCCATGCGCGACAGCGCGTACCCCAGTGTCCAGGCGACCCGACCGGCCACCACCGGATCGCGGCTGAAGGCCAGCACCGGACGGGCCAGCTGCTCGACCTGCTCATTGTCGCCAAGCTGCGACAGCGCGACCGTCAGGTCGGCAGCCAACCGCTCCCGGCGCGGGTTGGCGTCAACCCTGTCACGGACCCGCTTCAACAGCTCGACCGCCACCCACGGCGCCCGGTAGGCCAACCCCACCGCCTCCCGGGCCACCCAATCGATCATCCACTCGTCAGCCGTTTCCGGCCCGGCCAGCAACTGCTCGGCCACCTGCTCCAGCGGCACCCCCGCACCGGCCAGCGCCTGAGCCGCCTGCCGATGCAACGCCGCCCGCAAGCTCACCGGCATCCCCTCGTACAATGCCTGCCGGATCAGCCCGTGCCGAAACACCAGCCGATCCCCCGACGCCGCCAACACCCCGCCAGCCACCGCCTCATCCACCACCGTCATCAACTCGGCGGCCGGCTGCCCAGACACCACCCCCAGATCATCGACCGTGAACGCGGACCCTAATACCGCCGCCAGTCCCAGCACCGACCGGATCCGCTCCGGCAGGAACCCCAACCGCCGCCCGATCGCCTCCGGCAACGACCCCGGCCACTCCCCCGCACCCGTCAACTCCGCCACACCCGCCACCACCCTGATCCGCGACTCCCGGACCAACGCATCGACCACCTCCCGCACGTACAGCGGGTTTCCCCCCGCCTGCCCGGCCAGCTCGCCCCACGCCCCACTCGGCACCGCGCCCACCAATCCGCCCACCACCTCGATCACCTGCGGCGCCGACAACGCTCCCAGCGGCAGCACCGTCGCCCCCCGCTCAACGAAGTCCCGCCGCGTTGCGGCCATTTCCGGCCGGCGTGGCACCGGCCGGCACGCCGTCACCAGCAACAACGGCGCCTGGGCCGTGGCGCGACCCAACCGCGACCACACCGACAGGCTCGCCTCGTCCGCCCACTGCGCGTCGTCGAGCACCAACACCACCGGTGTCACCGAGCACAACCGATCCACCAACGCCAGGATCTGCTCGCCCAACAACGCCGCCACATCCCGCGGCGTCAGCAGCTCCGCCCCACCCTCCCCCCGCAACAACCCCGCTAACGGCGCCCGCAGCGGATCCACCGAATCCCGCCCCACCAGCAGCGCGTCCAGCAACACCTGCAACGGAAATGGCGGCAGCAACTCCGGCGCAGACCCCGCGTACACCGCACACCCCAACCGCGCTGCCTCATCTATTGCCGCCGAGATCAGTGTCGACTTCCCGATGCCCGGCTCGCCCTCCACCCACACAGCCCCGCCCCGGCCCTCGGCCAGGCCCGAAATCAACTCCCGCAACGCCGCCAACTCGGCATCCCGACCGACCATAGGCAAGGCAAGTGAACGCATGCCGCCACGATAGGTCGACCATCGGCGAAACGTGGTCCCGCCGACACCGGTGGCCGAGACGTGGACACCGGTTCAGATACGCCACCAGACAGCCGCCGCCGGTGCTCCGCACCGGGCGAGTTGATCCGGCCTGGCGCTCAACGCCCCACGGGGATCATGGCGTCGTCGTCGAACACCAAGCCCGGGCCCTCGCGATCGACGGGCCGATCCCGGGTACATGAATTTTCTGCCCCAAGTCGAGGCCGTCGGCGTCGGTGACGAAACGCCCGGATTGAACCGACCTCGGCTGACAGCACGTCCACTTCGCCACACCGCCATCGCGCGAGCGCGCGGCGGGATCGCGTACGCCCTCCAGGATCTCCGCCCGGCCGCCGAGCGGCGGTGCCCACACCGCGGCGCCAACGCTGTCCGCCAGGTCCAGCAGGTGTGCTCGCAGGCGCCTCTGCTCGCTCGGGTCCACTGGCCACTCGAGCCACAGCCTGACGGCGGCGCCGAAAGCGGCAGCGGGGGAGGCACGGCTGCCAGTCTGGCCATCGACGGCACTCGTCGCTCCCGAGTAGTCGCCCATCAGGAACCTGCCGGCGACAACCCGGACGCCGATCGTGATCAATTCGGGATGTCCGGGGCCCGAGTGGACGGCGTCCTCCCGCCAGGTCACGAAGTCTTCCCGATTGGCCAGGCTGAACCCGCGCAACGGAATCGACCGGGCGACCACACCCGATCGACGGGTAGGAGCTCATTCGGGGGCGTCGTCCTCAGCCGTCACTGGCCGGGTCAACGGTCGACGCGACCGTTCGCAGTTCGACCCCGGCCGACGTGACCAGCACGTCGCGGCCAAGCGCCTCCGCCACGGCGATCAGTACGGCCCCCCTGCCAGGCGGTCCCTCCTCCCGGTTTCGCCGTCACCGGTAGTTCGAGCGGCGATCGGTTTCGGGTCAGAGATATGAACTCCCGTCGGGTGCGGCTCGTATGGCAAAGACCAGAGGCGACACATCGACGGAATGAGAGAGATGTGGCACTGCGACGATGCCCGCCGGCCGGACCTGCGACCGCCCGATGACGATGGAGGACAAGGAGCCTGAGGACGAGATGTCGAAGGCCGTTGCGCCGAAGTCTCTGGAACTCGCGTCGGATGCCCGGATACGCGAACTTTACGAGGCGCACGGGCCTGGACTCCGGGCGTTCCTGCTGCGGCTGACCTGGGGCGATTGGCATCGAGCCGAAGACATCCTGCAGGAAACCCTGATGCGGGCCTGGCGCCATCCGGAAGCGCGGGCCGAGCCCGCCGGATGGAGCCGGCCCTGGCTTTTTACCGTGGCGCGTCGGATAGCGATCGACCAGGCACGCGCCTCCCAGGTGCGCCCCAGCGAACTGGGCGACCACCGGCTCGACGATCGACCTGATCCGGACGACCGGATCGAAGAAGCCATCGACCGCGAGGAGGTTCGCGCGGCCCTGCTGAACATGCCGGACCGGTTCCGCGACGTGTTGATCGAAGTCTATTTTCAAGATCGGTCCGTTCCCGAGGCCGCTGAGATCTTGGGAGTTCCCGAGGGGACTATCAAGTCCCGGACCTTCTACGCGCTACGCGCACTGCGAGCGGCACTACTGGAACGGGGATTCATTGCGGATCAGGCCGAGTAGCGGCGGGCCAGCTGGCGGACGGTCGCTCCTCACCACCACCGGGCGGGCTTACGTCCTTCTCCGCGAGCAGGGCCAAGCCTGCAACTACCTCCCGGAAGCCCTCGTACTCTGTGCGGCATTGCTGGCAACGCGCGATGTGCGCCTCCATCACCCGACGCTCGTCGTCCGGCAGGGCATTCAACGCGAAGACGCCCAGCGCCAGCCTGAACGGGTCATCCGAGCTGTCGGGGTGACTCATTCGATCTCTTCCTGGCCGTTAGACGCGTGCCGACTTCCTCGCTGAGACGACGCGCCGTCGGCGCGGGGGTTCAGCGACCCACGATTCCAGCCGGTCGTTCGTCACTGATCCAACATTTGCAGGCTATCGGCGACCCGCCGGAATGTCTATGGACCAGCGAGCGCGTCTGGGGTCTTCCCCCATGAGCACGACGGTGTGGGCTGGTTTGACCGCGAGACCGCCCGGCGTATCAGGGGCAGGTCGAATGACGCTGTACGGTAACGACCTGGGTCGATTCTGGCGACCGATCGCCAGCCAACTCGTCATACGACCGGACCACCCGGGACGCCCGCCGGGACGGAGGCGTTCGCCGCATCGCTGACGTGACGGCGGCTCCCTGGCGCCGCAGCGTCCGCGCGAGGGCGTGGAGCATCCGCTGCCGTGCGGGACCAGCCAAGGTGATGACGTCGGGGATTTGCGCGAGGTCGACGAGGAAGGCGTTGCCGCTGCGAGAGCCGAGATCGACGACGCAAGGCCCGGACAGCGGCGTCTCCGTGCCATCCGCCGAGGCGTACGGCGGATTCCCCGGGTCCGAACCGCGACCGGGCGTACGACGACCACCTCCGTGCAGCGGATGAGGTCGGCTGTCAACACCAGGTCGCGGGGGTCCACGGCACGCCCGGCATGATCGGTTCGTGCCGGCAGCCCGCACCGGCGTCGGAGGTCGCCGGGGTGACCGCTACCGCTATCCGCGCCGCGGTTCCGGTGAGTACGGCGGCAGGGCGACGTATCGAGCGCACATCGACGGAGCTGGACCGAAGATCGGATTTCGCCCCGGTCTGCGCGTACCGCCCCGCCCGGGCGATCCTGACTTCTCTCAGGCACTCACGGACGACATCGAGGGCGACGAGCAGCAGTATCGCCGGGGCGACCAGCCACGCGCAGTGGAGGTTCCATCCCGCCCCGGTGTCGGCGCGCGGCGTGCGCCGCCTCTGTTGCCACTCCGGGCGGCGTGGCGGCCGGGGCGGCGAGGGCCGGCTCCCCGCCGGCCACCGTGCTATTCCGGGACGCCGCTTCGTCGGCACCTTGGCTCTCCCGCGGCGCCGCCCCGTCCATGTCGCTGCCTCCGGCCCCAGGGCCATTGCGTGTTTGGTGGATAGTCGCTTGAGCTGGGGTTATGTAAGGTGATCGGCCTCTGTGGAGGTGGTTGGGGCGGGTGAGATCGCCT
>NZ_JBFAAF010000130.1:0-9296 GCF_040639595.1 Micromonospora sp. NPDC023814 | reverse complement strand
GAACACGTGATCGGCAACTCCCGCACGCCCCGAACCACTCAACATCAAAATGATCAACTAGCGATCGCCGTCAACTGCGTCGGTGGATCGAGGCTGAGGCCGGAGTGGAGAGGCAGTTGGATAGTCCCGATATATCCATGATCGTGGAGTCCTACAGATATCGCCTGTTCGTCAGGGGGATGTGGTTTGCTTGGCTCTTCCCGGTGACGGCCTTGTTGATGCTGCTGGTCCGTCTTGGAGTCGCAGAGAGCGTTCTTGTGCCGATCGTGATGCTGCTCTTTGTCGCCATGGCGCTGGGGATCATGGTGGGCTGGATTGGCGCGGTTCTCCTGGTGCGGGATACCTCTCGCTATTCCGGCGCAGCGAGAGGCAACGTCGACACCCGGAAGGTCGGAGCTCTCATCCGGCAGGCAGCTCGGGATATCTGCAATCTCCGCAGGTGGTGACGAGTCCTCGCCTGGGTGACCAGATGAGTGACGACGGGCGCGGACTGTGGCGGACGAGCGGGGACGAACCTGCACTGTTCCCGCAGGCCACGCTTGCTGCCAGTGCAAGCCAGTGAGCCGTGCTGGTTCTTTCACACCGAAGCAGCCGGCGTCGGGAAGAATGCGGCCGTGAGTTGGGAGGAGTTCTTGTGGCATATGGAGCACCGGCTGGGCATGTACGTCGGGCGACCGACGTACGAGCGAGCGTTCTCGGCCCTGACGGGATTCGCCCTCGCGCGTGGTCAGGGCGAGCTGGCGGCGTTCCAGGAGTGGATGTCTGCCCGTCATCCTGGCAGTCCTCTGGTCTTCTCGTCTTTAGCGCTCGCCGAGACCTTCGGTGTGGGTGCCACCGAGGACGGCCTTGTCAGCGACGACGACCACAAGCGCGCCGTCTCGAACCTTTGCCGGCTCTTTCGGGAGTTCTTAGGGCAGCATGCGTCGACCGCGCAACACCACTAGCGGCGTTGGCCCTGTTGCTGTCGACAGCAACGGTGACAGCAGCCAGCCGGGACGAGGACAGCCGGCGACGGCCGAGCGTGAACCTCCGCCCGAGGTCGCGTACGCGGACAGAGGTTGCCGGACGGAGCGCTCAGAACTTACAAGCGAGGGGTCGTGTCCCTGGTGGTTCATCTTCGCTGTCGGGCGGCTTTCTCGGCTTCGCGAAGGACGAGGCCGAGGGATTGTGAGCGGCGGTCGGTTGGTAGAGCTACCCAGGCACGTCGGGCAGGTGCCAATCCGCCGGGTCCGTCGCCGGCTTTGGCCATCATGAGGGCGCGGTGGAGTTCGATGTGGGTGGCGAAGCGGGTCAGCGAGGCGGGCCGGAGGCGGTCGTGGCGCTCGGCGAGCTGAGGGCGACGGGTCCGACAGGCAACCGAGGGCGGGACCTACGGCCCTGCCGTATCGAGTTGATGCGCCCCAGGATTCGCACAGCGCGTCCGTCGCTGTCGGTCTGGTCGCCGCGCGGCGGCACGTCCCGGTCGTGACAGGACGAGCGGGGTGGAAAAACGGCGCCCGCGCCAACTGGACGCGGCGGCAGGAGGGACGAGGATGGCCGAAGGCGTGGCAGGTGCGGCGGTGTATCGCCGCAACCCGGGAGTGTTGGCGGATCTGTGGGGCCGATCCGTTCCGCGTGACGTGGTCCTGGTCGTCGGCGCTACCGCCATGACGGGGGCCGCGGCACAGATCGCGCTCCCGGTGCCGGGGTCACCGGCGCCGATCACCGGGCAGACCTTCGCCGTTCTGCTCGCCGGGGCGGCGCTGGGACCGACCCGCGGGGCGGTCAGCATGCTGCTGTACGTCGCAGCCGGCGGATTCGGCCTTCCGTGGTTTGCCGGCGGCGCGTCCGGGTTCGGCACCGCCACTCTCGGCTACCTACTGGGCTTCGTGCTCGCCGCCGCGCTCGTCGGCCGGCTCGCCCTGGCTGGCGCGGACCGACGGCCGTGGCGCACCATCGGCATGATGGCGGCCGGCAACACGCTGATCTACCTGGTCGGCGTGCCGTGGCTGGCCGTCGCGACGGGTGTGGGCCTGCCCAGAGCGCTTGCCTTGGGATTTGTTCCCTACCTGATCGGGGACGTGCTCAAGGCGGTGCTGGCGGCCGGCCTGCTGCCCGGGGCCTGGCGGCTACGGCAACAGTTGCTCACACGCGGCACCAACCGGCGGGACCGTTGATGGCCGGCGAGACGGCTCCGGCCGTCATCCAGGGCGGCATGGGGGTCGGCATCTCCGGTTGGCGGCTGGCGCGGGCGGTGGCGGCCACCGGGCAGCTCGGTGTGGTCTCTGGCGTCGCCCTCGACGCGCTGCTGGCCCGGCGCCTGCAGCGCGGCGACGACGGCGGTCACATCCGTCGGGCTCTCGGCCATTTCCCGGTCCCGGCCGTGGCGCAACGGTTGCTGGACCGGTACTTCGTGCCCGGTGGGCGGCCCGAAGACGAGCCGTTCCGGCCGGTGCCGCGGCTGCGGCTGCGGCCCGGGCACCACGGGCAGGAACTGTCGGTGGTCGCCAACTTTGTCGAGGTCTTCCTGGCAAAGGAAGGCCACGATGGCCCGGTCGGGGTGAACTACCTGGAGAAGATCCAGCTGGCCACGCCAGCGGCGGTGTACGGCGCCATGCTGGCCGGCGTCGACTATGTGCTGATGGGCGCCGGGTTGCCCACCGAGATACCGCGCCTGCTCGACGCCCTGGCCGCCGGCGTCCCGGCGCGGCTGTCGGTCGCGGTGGACGCCGCCGCGCCCGGCGAGCAGCACCAGCTCGCCTTCGACCCGCGGGACCTGTTCGGCGAGGCGCCCCAACCGCTGCGGCGGCCGCGGCTGCTGGCCATCGTGTCGTCCGCCACGCTGGCCGCCTACCTGGCCCGCGATGAGAGGACCCGTCCGGACGGCTTCGTGCTGGAGAGCCCGGCCGCCGGCGGGCACAGCGTCCGGCCCCGCGGCCCGCTGACCCTCAGTGTCGACGGCGAGCCCGTGTATGGGCCGCGGGACCGCCTGGATGTGGCTAAGGTGGCGAGCCTGGGTCTGCCGTTCTGGCTGGCCGGCGGGCAGACCGACCCGGAGCGGCTGAGCGCCGCCCGGGCCGCGGGCGCCGCGGGGGTGCAGGTAGGGACCGCGTTCGCGCTGTGCCGCGAATCGGGCCTCGACCCGGCCATCCGACGACGGATGCTGCGGGACGCGGCCCGCAACGCGCTCGTCGTACGCAACCACGCCACGGCCTCCCCGACGGGGTTTCCGTTCAAGCTGGTTCACCTGCCCGGCACCGCAGCCGACGAGCAGGTCTACGCCGACCGGCCACGCCACTGCGATCTGGGATACCTGCGTACGCCGTACCGCCGCCCGGACGGCAGGGTCGGATACCGCTGCCCCGCGGAACCGGTCGACGAGTACGTACGCAAGGGCGGGTCGGTCGACGACACGGTAGGCAGCCGGTGTCTGTGCAACGGGCTGGTCGCCACCGTAGGGCTCGGTCAGCGGCGGCCGGACGGCTACGTCGAGCCACCGCTGGTGACGCTCGGGCAAGACCTGGCCTTCCTCCCGCACCTGACTCGCCGAGGTGACGACTACACCGCCGCCGACGTCATCGCGTATCTGCTCGGTCCGACGGCACCGGGTAACCAGATCCCAAGCTAAGGCCTGTCGCCGAGGTGCTGTCCGAAGAAGCGCTGGCTCGCCGTGACGAGTTCCTCGTACTCGGTCTGGCTGTCGGCGTGCGGGAAGTGCCCCGCGGTCAGCACGTGTAACTCGCGCGGCCCGGCCAGGCCGTTGTGCACGGCGAACTGGCCCGGTGGCGGCACCGCGGGGTCGAAGAGGGCGGGCGCGACCAGTGCCGGGATGCGCAGCCTCGTCGCGGCCGTGGCGGCGTCGAAGTATCGCAGGACCCGCGTCACTCCCGGGTGTTCACGGTGGTATGCGCGGACGGACTCGCCGCTGCCCACGCAGGGGAGGGTGAGCCGCAGCGGGTGGTTGCCGAAGGTGGGCACGGCCAACCGGGCTGCGGCGAAGCGGTCGTCCCAGGGGAGGGCCAGGGCGCCGATGCCGCCGCCGAAGCTCTCGCCGAGATAACCCAGGCGCGGGCCGGCGGGCAGGTCGAGACTCGGCACCAGTTGCAGCAGCGCCGACGCCGCGCACCACAGGTCGGCGACGCAGTCTCCGATGACGTACCGGTCCCGCGAGTCGATGCCGTGCAGCACGTGTCCGTCGGCGTGGTCGGGTATGCCCGGCAGCAGGCTGCGCGCGCCCATGCCGCGTACGCAGGGAAGGATCGCCGCCGACCGAGGCAACGGCAGTGGTACGGAGGGGCCTGGCTCCTGACGGCCGCCATACCCGTGGCCGATGACGAACCCGTGCCCCGCCGACTCGGCGGGCAGCACGAGCCATCCGCCGATGCGGACGCCGCCCACGGACGAGTAGGTCACTCCGAAGATCCGTACGCCGTCGCGTTCCTCTTCCAGGGGACCGATGGCGGGATCCGTCGCGACCTGCCGCGCGGCGTCGTGTCGAGCGCGCCAGAACTCGTCGAAGTCGGCGGGTGCGGCTGGTGCCGGGACGCGGAGCAACTGGTCGAGGCGGTGACCGTAGCTCGGGTCGAAGGGGAAGTCGTGCTCGAGCCGAACGGCGGCGCGTTGGCGGGCGTCGGTGTGCCGGGCGCCGTCCGGTACGTGCGGTAGCGCCGGGTCGATGTTCTGGCGTTCGTCCCGCAACAGGTCTCCATCCGGATTGCAACCTCTGGTGGACGGGCCCGCCGTGATCCGGCGGGCCCGTCCATCGCACCGCCTACCGGGTCGCGTCCGGCGGCGGGTCGGTCTACGTGCCCAGTTCGGACTACTTCTTGGGCAGCGGGAAGCGGGTCAGGTCCATGCCGTGCATGCCCCAGGTCGACTTGCCGGCCGGGGTGAAGTGGAACGCCGGGTTGTTGTACCAGCCGCGCGGCACGTTGTCGTACAGCGTGGTCACCGCGCCGCCCGGGACGGTCGGCAGCTCGCAGATGTCGTTGGTCCAGTGCACCCAGGAGAACACCCGGCCGTCGACCCCGTTGAACTGCCCGTACCCGCCGAGGTCGCCCTCCATCACGATGGTGCGGGTGTGCAGGTCGTAGGCGAACCAGGCGCCGCGTGGCCGCCGGCCCATGGCGTAGAGCAGGTTGCCCACGACGTGCAGGCTCTCGTACGACTGCCAGTCCGGCTTGATCTCCTCGCGCCACAGCAGCGTACGGGTGACGATGTCGACGGCCGCCACCTGCGCGACCTTGCGGATCGGGCCGGTGGTGCCCTCGCCGTAGGTGTCGCCGGCGATGTAGGCGGTGGTGCCCTGCACCACCACGTCCATGACGCTCTGCTCGGGCAGGAACTCGCGGTGCGCGTCGAAGGCGTTGGTGGTCAGGTCGACGAAGGTCAGCGCGCCGGTGTGCTTGGTGGTCTGCGGGCTGGACGCCACGATGAGCTGGTTGCGCGGCCGGTCCACGACGATCCGCTTGGTGCGCAGCTGTTCGTTGCCGAGCAGGCCGAGCACCTTGATCTCGTAGTTGTCCGGGTCGACCGCCACGATCTGCGTGCTGGGGTAGAGGCCGGCGTAGACCACGCCGGCCTGGCCCTCGGCCATCGCCTTGACCTCGCCGTTGATGTCGAACCGGTCGTTGGTGCCGGCCTCGGTGCGGTGCACGGTCATCGCGTAGTGGCCGCCGACCCAGATCGTGCCCCGGGTGTGCCGCATCATCGACTGGATGGTCTCCGGGTAACCGAAGCCGCGGGTGGCGGTCTGCCACACGCTGGCGGTGCCGCCCGGCGTCGTCTTCCAGACGTGTCCCAGCCCGCTGACCCCGAGCAGCGCGCCGCCGGGCAGCGGGGCGAGGAGCGCGTTCTCCACGTCGGCGAGGGGCTGGCCGACCTTGACGAGCCCGTCGGCGGTGACCTCGTACAGGTTGGTGGTGAGCCGGGTCAGCGCGTACACCTTGCCGTCGCTGCCGACGGTGACCTGGTCGACGTAGCGGTCCTCGGCGGGGATGTCCCGGGAGACCCGGTTGGAGCCGTCGCGGTGGAAGGAGATGAGCTGCCGGCCGCTGGCCACGTAGACGACGCCGTCGGAGACCGTCATGTCGAGGATGCCGACCGGGGAGGCGCTCAGGTGCGGGGTCAGGTTGGTGGGCGCGCCGCCGGCCTTCGGCCAGGCCAGCAGCGTGCCGGGTGCGGCCGACCCGCCGTAGACGTACTCGTCGTCGACCGCCACGGCCGCCGCGTACTGGGAGGTGGAGATGCGGCCGTACGTCTCGATCGTCGCGTCGGCGAGGCGGATCCGCTTGACGGTGCAGTCCGGGTACGTGCCGATGTAGAGGTGCTCGCCGTGCACGACCATGTCGTAGTACCAGGTGGTGCTGCCTCCGGCGCGGGCCCAGGCCGCCAGCTCCTTGGTCTGCGGGTCGAACCGGTAGACGTACGCGCTGCCGGCGGGGCCGATGTAGACGTACCGGCCGTCGGCGGCGAGTTTCTGCCCGCCGTTGCTGGGGATGGTGAGGTCGTCGATGCCGCGCATCTCGCCGGTGTTGACGTCGAACTCGCCCAGCCGCATCTTCCCCTCGGGCGTGTTGAACCGGGAGGTGATGAAGACGCTGTCGCCGATGACGGCGGCACCCCGGACGGCGGCGGTCAAAGAGGCAGGACCGAAACTCGTGGGAGTAAGCTCCTGCTCGTCCTGCGCGAACGCCGGGCCGGCCACCGCCCCGTGGCCAACTGCCAGTGCGGCGCCAGTGAGGGCACTACTCGCGAGGAGCGAACGACGGCTGAGGGGCATGGTGGCTCCGTTCGTCTAGGTCATTACGGCCCGGACCTTAATCACACTGTAATGGGTCGTCAAGGATACGTTCGGGTCATCCGGCGGCAGGCTGCCGACGGGGAGCGGCAAGTCGGCGCAACCGGCCCGAATCGATGCCGCCAAGGCTGGAGAGCCGAGGCACGACCGGGCCGTCCAGAGTCGCGCCGCCAGGGGTCGTCGGCGGGCCGGGCGGCATGGTCAGGTGGCGCGGCGGCAACGGCCACCGAGGGCGCGGATCGCGTCAACGAGTTCCGGCGGACCGGTCACGGTGAAGTCGACGCCCGACCGAGGTGACCATCCAGGCCAGGTCCGCGGCCGACTCGGTGCCCAGGGTGCAGCAGGCAGGTGTCGTCATCGACGGGATCCACGGCACCCATCCCCAGCCACGCCAGGTCGACCACGGTCGCCGCCGGCCGGTGCATCGTGACGGTCGCCCGCACGGCCCACGGTCCGCTGGACAGGTGCGCGGTCACGTCGCCGTCGGGCGGTCCCTCGGGGGCGAACCGCGGCCCGGTCGGGAGCCGGGTGCGCAGCCGGTCGACGCGGAACGTGCGCCAGGCGCCCCGGTCGGTGTGGCCGGCGACCAGGTGCCAGTGCCGCCCCCAGTTGACCAGGGTGTGCGGCTCTGGAGGCGGCCTGATCTCGTCGATCCCGATGATCTGGCCGGTGACGGTTTAGGTGATCGCGATGCGGGCACGACGGTCGATGACCACGACGGCGCCGTGCGCGACCGAACGGCCGTCGCCGATGACACTCGTGACGGGCAGCCGCCGGCCGCGCACGGCCAGCCGGCGTTGCGGTGGGCCGTGAGACTTCCGGTGAACGAGCGTCAGCACCTCACACCTCACCGGAGGTCTTTCCATCGAACCCGAGCCGCCGCGCCGTCAACAACGCTTCTGGCTACTACACCTGGCGCGGGGAGAAGCCGCGCCCACCCCCGCGGCCAAACGGTCCTCGGCCACGGTGGGCGTCACTGCGCCATTGCCAGGACGGGCCGCAGGACCCGCTCGTAGGCGTCGCAGTAGCGAACCATTCCAAGGTCGCTGGGGTGCGATCCGTCCACCTCGCCCTCTCCGTCGTCGCCGACCAGGTTGTCGCCTTCGAGATAGAACAGATGTTTGATGCCGGAGGTGCGCAGGTTCATGTACGCGGCGTGTAGGGCAGCGCGGCTGCCGGCGTGCCGCTGCCGGGACGACTCGACGAAAGTGGCATTCGCGTAGGTCCGGTCCTCGACGAGCAGGATCGGAGTGTCAGGTCGTGCGTCGCGGAGCAGGCGTACGAGCGGCTCGGTACGCTGTGCAACCAGGGCCGGAGCCATGTTGGGAAGACAGTCGATCACATAAACCGACGCGTCGATTTCAGTCAGCAGTTCGCCGACCGGCAGATCCATCGTGCCGTTGCCGGAAAAGCCGAGATTGATCGTCGGGCAGTTGAGGCGCCGGCCGAGGATCGCGGTGATCGACATGCCTGGGCGTGACGAAACCCCGCCCTGCATGATGGAGGTTCCGTAGAAGACCGCAGGCCGTTCGGTGCGCGGTTGCACTCCTTGGAAGGAGGCACTCGGATCCACGCCGATCTGGAGAGACTCGACGCCGTTGTAGAGCGGAAGGTAGGCGGTGTAGAGCCGGCGACCAGGGTCGACCCCGCTCACGAGACGTTGCTCCACAAGCTGCGTCGCCGGTTTCGCCCCAGCGAGCCAGCGGTCGACACCTGAGCTGGTTCGCCCGTAGATATCCAAGCCGCTCATCCCGGTCGCGGGCATGTGGAACATGTCCAGTGCCGAGGAGTCCAAGCGGTAGCGGGCGTGGAAAACAGTCGAGTCAGTCTCGAATCGGGTCAACATCCCGGCGGAGTCGCGGCTCAGATCCCACACCGCCGATCGGACCGTTGATCTGGCTCTGGCGGGAAGGCGATCGTAGAAGCGCTCCGTGTCCTGCCAGCCCTTGCCCTCCACGCCCCATTGGGCGACGTCGTACCAGGCGATCCCGTTCTCAATGGTGGGAGTCACATCGATTTTGGTGAGTGTTGGTTGGCTCGAGGCTGTTCGAGTCTGAGTGGCGGCTTGACCGTAGGCTGGCTGGTTGAGCGCGGCGGGTGCGACCAGAGTCGCGCCCCCGACCCCAGCCAGATGGAGAAGGCGCCTGCGGCTGATCGGTGGTTGCTCCATCTTGGCTCCTCTGTGGCTGTTGCGCTTGAAGGCACCGGATACGGCACGCTAGGCCGGCACTCTCGGCGAGTGAAGGGCATGGATCCCATCAGGGCGATGAGTGGGCGGTGGCGGGCGGCAAGCGGCACCTTGCCGAAGTCGAGTGGTAGGCGACGCGCGGCGAGCAGCTTCTGCCATCCCTGACCGAGTCGCGGTCGAGTCGGCGGAACTGAGCTGGCTGCAGGCCGGGTTGCGAGGCTGCCTTCGCTACGTCCTAGTGTCCTGAGTCGTTGGAAGCTTTATTGATCCGGGTGCAGTAGTTGGCGAGATTGTCGAGGATCTGGTCGGCGGTTTTGGTCCAGACAAGGG
>NZ_JBFAAF010000129.1:0-9738 GCF_040639595.1 Micromonospora sp. NPDC023814 | reverse complement strand
TCCACTCCACAACCGGAGGCCTTCACCTGCCTACGACATCAGATCGTGTCGTCACACAATCTCGACCAACGTCCCTGGGCAGTACAGCTAGGCCGGGACGAACGCATGATCCACATGGCGATGCCGCTTGCCATGGTGGTGAACAGCGCGACCGTGGCCACCAGCACGTGGGCCAGGAACACCGTCCGCCAACTCATCGCCTGCGCCAGCATGCCGCTCGCGACGGGTCCGAGCAGAAGAGCGGCGCCGAGCGCGAGGCCGAGCGCCAGCCGGGCCCGGGAGCGCCAGCGGACCAGTTGACTGGACAGGGCGAGGGCGGCGCCGGCCACGGTTCCGGCACCCAGCCCGACGATCACCCGCCCGACCGCCAACAGTGCCGCCCCCGGCGTGAACGCGCTCACGACGCTGCCGATGATCAGGAGTGCCAGCGCAGGCAACGCGATTGCGGTGGGCCACCGCCGGCCGAGCAGGTAGCCGGGCGCGACCAGGGCCACCGTTGCCACCACGTACTGTGCGACCACGGTCGCTGTCATGCTCGCGGTGGACAGTCCGAGGTCGCGCGTGATCGCGCTGACCAGCGGTCCGATGGGCGCGGTGAGGAGTCCGGCCGCGAGCAACGCACTAAGCGTTGGGCCAGCAAGCGACCAGAGCGGGCGAACCATCGATGGTCGGGCCTGTGCGGGGTATCCGGGCGGGATCACGCGGTGAGTGTATGGACCTGACCCTCGGTCGCCAATACCTCGCCCAAAGCCCGGCGGGAGCCGCTCCGCCGTGGGCGGCAGCGTCCCCGTCCACGAGTGTCCGCCGTGATCGTCACCCAGTTTGTCACTCACCGACTCTGGGCCGCTCCGAGCAAACGCCTACCATCCGGCCTTGTGGTGGAGGGGTTGTTCTGGGCAGCCGCCATGCCGCTCTGCGGTCTGCTGGGTTGTCTGGTTCCGTGCGCCGTCCTAGCGGCGTTGGCCACCTGGCCCAGAATCGTGGATAGGGGTCAGACGGTCAGCTTCTCGGGCCTTGAAGGGCCGAGCTTGCAGATCGTGCTCGATGCTGGCTGTATCGGTCACGCCGCGTTCGGCAGGCTGACTGCTGCCCAGTCCGTAGCACCGCGTGTGGCGATGTTGCGGGCTGCGTTCACGTCGGCGTGCTCAGCGAAGCCGCAGGACGTGCACCGGAAGGTGGATTGGTTGGGGCGGTTGGCTTTGGCGATGTGCCCGCAGGTGGAGCAGCCCTGCGAGGTGTATGCCGGGTCGACGTGAACGAGGGCCAGCCCGACCCGGGCTGCTTTGTAGGCGATGAACTGGCCGAGTTGGTGGAACGCCCACGTGTGCAGTGTGACCCGCTGGGGCCGTCGGAGCCGTACCCGGTCGCGGATGCCCGTGAGGTTCTCCAGGGCGATGCCGCGGTCGGTGCGTTCGGCCTCGGTCACGATCTGCTTGGCGATGCGATGGTTGGTGTCGGCCGCGAACCGGGCTTCCTTACGGCGGCGGGCCTTCAACAGCCGCTTGGCCGATTTGGTGCCGATGCGTTGGAGCTTGGCCCGTAGCCGCTGGTTACGGTGACGCACCCGGTTCAAACCCTTGCCGCAGTGCCGGGTCCCGTCGTTGGTGGTGGCGATGTTCGCGATGCCCAGGTCGACGCCGAGAAATCCGTCAGGCTTCTTCACCTCGACATCAGGGATGTCGCAGGTGGCGTACAGGTACCACTTGCCGTCACGGTGCACCAGATCGGATTCGCCCTTGCGGTGGGCGGACAGCACCGCGTACTGCTGCGCGGAGCAGCCGAATCGGATACCGGCCTGCCGCCCCGCGATGGTCCAGATGGAGACCATGCGGGTGGGCATCTGCCAGGACAGGCAGCGGTCGTCGAACGGCTGCGCGGCGTCCCGACGGAATCCGATCGGCTTCGCCTCGGCCGTGCGGCGGCGTTTCGACCCGGGCTTGCCGAGATTACCGGCACGGATGTTGGCGTTCAGGGTGGCGTACGCGCCGGCGACCTTACGGGCAACATGGATCGCCGGCTGAGCCGACAAGCCCAGGGCCTTCAAACGGCCGTAGGTGAGTCGCTGGAGCGTCTGCTTCGCGTGGATTCGCCGCTGGAACGCCTCCACCGAGGCGAGATTGGCGGCCTCGTTGCACAGGCTCAGCGTGTTCCGCAACGCCGCCTCCTGGCCGGCGTTGGGGAACAGGCACACCTGCACGACGACCTTCACGTCCACAGTCTAGCGTTCTTGTCTATGTCACCCCGATGGACCCCAGATCCGGATATCCGCCGCGGTCGGAGCGTCGTGCACGACCTGCACGTGCATCTTGTCTTCGTCACCAGGTATCGGCGGGACGTGCTCGATGACGCCATGCTCACCCGGTGCGGGCACATCATGGCTGACGTGTGCGCCAAGCTCGGTGCGGAACTGCGGGAGTTCAACGGCGAAGACGACCACGTCCACGTCCTCGTCCACTACCCGCCGAAACTGTCGATATCGACCTTGGTCAACAGACTCAAGGGCGTCTCCGCGCACTACCTTCGGCAGGAGTTCACCGGCCGGATCAACCGGCACATCATGCACGGCCACCTGTGGTCGCCGTCGTACTTCGCCGGATCATGCGGTGGGGCACCCCTAGCCGTCATCCGCGAGTACATCGAAAATCAGAAACGTCCAGGCTCGTGACGCGATTCCTCCCGGCCCTGAAGGGACCGGGATTCCTCGCTAAGGCCACGTTGAAGCGGAACCAAGAGCCGCTAGCCCGCCACCAGCGGTAACAGCCTTCGACACTTGTTCACAGGGTGTTCTCGGCTGTCATCGTTGGTTGCTGGTTGACGACGTTTCACGCTGTCTTGTGCCCCGCGCCCAGGCGACTCCTTGGGCCCAGGCAACGATCATCTCGGCGAAGAGGTCGACCGTGATCAGTGATTCGGGCATCTTCGGTGTGGCCAGCTGTCACACTCTGCGCTGTGGTGAGTGAGAACGACGGGGCGTCCGATGGCAGGTCAGTGCGGGCGCCGCGCGGCATTCGACCGCTACGCGAGGGCGTCGGCGTAACCAGCGTGGAGCTCTTTTTCGATCTGGTGTTCGTCCTCGCGTTCATCCAGGTCGTTGCGTTGATGGAAGACGACTTCACCAGTCACGGCGTGCTGAACGGAATGCTTGCGCTGGCCCTGTTGTGGTCGACGTGGTCCATCTATGCCTGGTTGGGCAACAGCCTCCAGGCTCGGGTCGGGCTGATCCGGATCGCGCTGCTGTTTGTGACGGTGGTCACCCTTGTGATGGCGGTAGCGGTCCGGCAGGCATTCACCGACCTCCGTGGCGCGGCTCTCTCCGGCCCGATGGTGTTCGTCGCGTGCTTCGTGGTCGTTCGGCTGGTGCATCTGGCGCTGCGCTGGTACGCCATTCCAGGCACGGGCCCGCGGGTCGTCCTGCTGATCGCCGCGCCACTGTTTGCCGCCTCCGTCCTCCTGTTCTCCGCCGCCGTCGTGCCGCAGCGACTGTTCCACGACCCGTGGCTGGTCAAGGCGAGCCAGACCGGGCTCTGGATGCTCGCCATCATCACCGACTATGGCCGCGCCCTGGTGATGCGGTCGTGGGGGTGGCACATCATCTCAGCCCGGCACTGGGCGGAGCGGCACGGCCTCATCGTGCTCGTCGCCCTTGGCGAGTCGCTCACAGCGGTTGGCCTGATCAGTAGCAGCGTGCCGATGGCTGGATCGCTCATCGCGGCCCTCGTCTTCGCCATCGTTACCGCCGCCGCATTGGGCTGGACCTATTTCGACGTCGTCGCGATCGCCGCCGAGCGGACGCTGAGCCAGAACCCCGTCCAGCGCCGGGTCGCCTACGCCCGCGACGCCTACAGCTATGTGCACCTGCCGATGATCGCCGGCATCATGCTGCTCGCCCTCGGACTGCACAAAGTGGTGACGATCATCAAAGACAACGAACTGCACTATTCGGCCGCGCGACTGGAGGGCCTGGGCCTCTACGCCCTCTACGGTGGAGCAGCTCTGTTCCTGCTCTCCCACGTCGGCTTCCAACTGCGGATCACGCGCCTGCTCAGACGGGTCATCTGGCCGCGACTGATTACCGTAGCGCTGCTGGTGGCGCTCATCCCGGCAGCCGGCCAGCTTTCGGCGGTGGTAGCGCTCGGCTTGCTGGCGGCTGTCTGTGTCAGCCTGGTCATCACGGAGGTCCTCGTCGCCGGCGGGCGGCGTAAGGAACTGCGCGAGGCCGCTCTGGCCGGAGGCTTTGAGCCAGAAGGCCCCTAGATCGGCCCGGCGCCGCCCAAACTCCGCATGACCTTGCGCTCGGGTGTCGCTGGCCCGCCCGCCACCTTCGCAGTAGCGCCCGCGCTACCGCCGCAACCGGCGCCGCCGCGTTACCGTTCCGGCATGCCGGCACCCGAGACGCCACGGCCGGCCCTGGCCGGGCCTCCATGGCGCTTTCTCGCCTCATCGTGGCCGTGGGCGTTCCTTCGGCTACCTGCTCACCACCCCGCTGGTCGGCGCCGCCCTGGCGCTGCTGCTCGGCGCGGTGATGGCCGGCACCCTACTCAGCCCGGTCTGGATCGGCGTCGTCATGCTGTCCTCGCTGCCGCTGATCGGCGTGGCGGTGGGCGCGGGTGAGCGGCATCGGCTACGGCTGATGCGTGGCCCCCGGCCAGCGGCCCCTGGACAGCCCGCACCCGGCGCTGCCGGACGCGAACTGGTGGCGGCGGGCCCGCTACCGGCGCCGCGAGCCCGCCGCGCTGCAGGCGCTGGCCTACACCGCCCTGTTGGCGCTGCTGGTCAGCTGGCTGGACCTGCTCCTGCTCACGCCAACCCTGCTGGTGACCCTGGTCCTGGCCACGTCCCCGGCCCTCGCCCGGTACGACACGGTGAGCGTGCTCTGGTGGCGGGCCGACAGCCCGCTGGAGGCGTTGCCGCTCGCGCTCGTCGCGGCGCCGGTGTGGAAGCATCTGGTCGGGTCCGATTACGCGTGGGACCGCTTCGGCCTGGAGGTTCTCGACGTCCGTAGCCGCCTGGTTCGTGCTCAGCGCGTACGTGCTGACCACCGCCGCCGCCGCGCAGGCCGACCTGGCCCGCCTGCTGCTCGGTCCGCGCGGGGACGAGTTTCGGGCACAGGTCGCGCAGTTGCGCCGGTCCCGGCTGGACCTGGTGGACGCCTTCGAGACCGAGCGGCGCCGGATCGAACGCCACCTGCACGACGGGGTGCAGCAGCGGCTGGTGGCGCTGACCCATGACCCTGGGCCTGGCCAAGTACCAACTGCCCGACGGGCCGGGCCGCCGCCTCGTCGGCAAGGCGCTGCCGAGGCCGAGCACGCGCTGGCCGACCTGCGGGACGCGGTGCGCGACATCCATCCCCGGGTCCTCGTCGACCACGGCCTGGCGGCAGCGGTGAACGAGGTGGCCGACCGGCTGCCCACGCCGGTGGCCGTGGACATCCACCTGCCCGGCCGGCTGCCGGCGCCGGTCGAGGCGGCCGCGTACTTCGTGGTCAGCGAGGCGTTGTCCAACGTCGCCAAGCACGCCGGGGCGACCCTACCTGCGCGGTTGACGGGCGGGCCGCACCTCCCGTGCGAAGGTGCGGCTGCCGTCATGCTGGCCGGTGGCGTGCCGATGGTGTCAGGTCCGCGAGGTATCCCAGTTGCCGCAGATGACCTGGTTGAACGTCCCGTACCGGCTGCAGACCCGGATAGTGATGTACCGGTTTTCCGCCACGTCCTCGTCACAGCCGATCCGCCCGCCGATGCTGTCTCCGCAGTAGCCGGTACGCCCGTAGTTGGTGTACCACTCGGCGTACGACGCATAGACGCCGGGGTATTCTTCGTAGGTGAAGTGGGTGAGGGTGATGTAGTCCCCGTTGCTCTGGAAGTTCGCCGACCCATATCCGTTGTACGAGTAGGCGTCGGCGCTTGCCGGTGTGGCTACGCCCAGTACGAGCGCGAGGGTCGCCGCCGCTAAAACGGCCGCTGTCCGTATCGATTTCATTCACTTCTCCCTGCTGTCGGCGAGTCCTGCCCTGCTCTGGTCCAGAAACCTCGAAGGATTACCGTCGATTCTTGTGGCTCCGGCCGTAATCATCCGGCGTATCCAAGTAGCAGCGCCCGGCGCGGTGCTTTCTCTCGTTCGGCCACCAGCATCGACACTTACCGCGGTCGCGACGCCGTCGGTCCAATCGAGATGATTGTTTGACCTACGTTCCGCATCGGGCAACACCGTTCGGCCCTAGCCGAAGGGTCCGGGTCGGGGCCTACGCCCATCGACGGCCTTTCGTAGGGTCAGGTAGCAACGTGCGGCCGTTCCGGGGGCCAGCATCCGAATCCATTTCACCGCGGACGATTCGGCCCGTGCGGACCGCTGGGGCGGGACCGGGTCAATGGCCGACCGGACCGGGCGCCCGCGGCTGATGATCGCGTTCGCTGCGGGCGCCGAACCTCGTCCGCCGGCCGCTACCGTTGCCGGCACGGGTCAGGGAGGTCTATCAGTGCTCACGGTCGTCAGAACCGCGGACACACCGCCAGCCGAGCGGCGCGAACGGTGGCGGTCCATCGTCTGCGACACCCTCGGCCCGCTGGACATGCGGATCGACCCGGATGTGCCGTTGGACGGTGAGATCACGACCGGACGGCTGGGCGATGTGGGCGTGGCGAACGTTCGTACCAGCACGCCCCATGGTGTCCACCGAACGCCCGGCCTGATCCGCAAGGGTGACGCGGACCTGTACCGTGTGGTACTGCCGATCAGCGGTCACCCGCGCCTGACCCAGGACGGCCGGGAGACGGCCCTCACCCCCGCCACGTTCGGCGTCTACGACTTCAGCCGCCCCTACGATCTGGTCTACACCGACGCGGTGGAGCTGGCGGTGTTCGGGTTTCCGCACGAGCTGCTCCCGGTCCGGCCGGGCATGGTTGCCGGGCTCACCGCGACGGCGGTGCCCGCAACCGGGGTCGGCGGACTGCTCGCCCCGATGCTGGGTCGCATCGCCCGGGAAATCGGCTAGTACGATCCGACCACCGCGGCACGGCTGGCAACGATCCTGCTCGACCTGCTGGGCACCGCACTCTGCGAGTACACCGGGTACTCCGACCCGGTCGAGTCGTCACAGCAGGCGCTGCTGTTCCAGGTGAAGGCCTTCATCGAGCAGCACCTGGGGAACACCGACCTCACGCCCGCGGTGATCGCCGCGGCACACCACGTCTCGCTGCGCCAACTGCACCGGCTCTTCGCTCCGGAGCAGACCTCGGTCGGCGCCTGGATCCGTCAGCGGCGCCTCGACCGTTGCCGCAAGGACCTCGCCGATCCGGCACAGAGCGGCCTGACGGTCGGCGCCGTCGGGGCCCGGTGGGGTCTGCCCGATTCTGCGCACTTCAGCCGGCTGTTCCGGGCCGCCTTCGGCGTGCCACCCAGCGACTACCGGCGCATGTCGCTCAACCCTGTTGCCGCCAGTCAAACTCTCGGCGCCCACGTCCACGATCCGGTCGCCGTGCGTGGCCACACTGACGGTCACCATCGCGACCCGACCGTCCCAGGTGGTCGCCTCCGGCATGAGGATCGACTGCGATGGCTGAGTCCGCCCGCCGGACCGTGAACCCCGCATGGCACGCCGCCGCCAAGGGGAAAGGACCGGCATCGCGATTCGGACCCGTGGAACGCCTCATCGTGCTGTCCGACGTACACGCCAACGTGCCGGTGTTGACGGCGGTACTCGTACGCTCGGCGGACCTGGTCGTCTTCTGCGGCGACCTGACCTGGGGGGCGGAGCCGCAACGGACCGCCGAAGTCGTCCAGTGGCTCGGAACCGGGCGGTGTTGGTGCGCGGCAACGCCGACCGCGCCGTGGTGGAGCTGGCGCGCGGTGGCCGAGCCGCCGCTTCACCGCGCGACGACTGGATGCCCGCGCAACACTCCACCGCGACCCTCGACTGGCTGGCGGCGTTCCCGTTCACGGTGTTCATCGAGGTCACCGGACTTGGCGCGGTCCGGTTCTGCCACGGCTCGCCACTCAACGACACCGAACTCCTCACGCCCAGCACGACACCCGAGCGGCTGGCAGGGATCCGTCCCCTGTTCGCCGAACCGGTGCTCGCGAGCGGCCACTCGCACATCCAGTTCGACCGGACCGTGGCCGGCCTGCGTAACGTCAATCCGGGTAGCGTGGGCCTGCCGTACCACGACGGCGTACCGGGCACCGCGTACTGGGCGCTGTTCGGTCCGGGCGTCCAGCTATGGAGAACCGGGTACGACCCGGCCGCTGCGATCGCGGGGTGTCACCGCGCCGGCGATCCGGCCGCGGAACGGACCGCCGGCCTGCTCACCGCGCCGCCGACCATCGCCGAGGTGACCGCCCACGCCGAGAGTCTGGTGTTCTCCGACTGACCCGGGCGGTCGCGCGGCAGCACACCACCTCGATGCCTGGCGGCGCGGTGCTCGCCGCCGCACCGGCAACCGACAGGCGCGCTCCTCGCTCCGCCTCCGAACGTGGCGAGTCATTCGCTTCGCCGGCGACGTCGTTCAGGCCGATGTCGCAGCCGCGCCCTGCTCGTTGACCGGTGCGTAGGTCAGCACCACGACGCCGGACTGGAACGTGGTGGTGTCCAGCAGCCGGAACGACGCCATCCCGTCGCCGCCGGCGAACAGGCGCGTGCCGTCCCCGACCACGACCGGGTAGGTCACCAGGCGTATCTCGTCAATCAACCCGTGTGGCAGCAGCCGGGTGACGAGCGCGTTGCTGCCGAAGACGAGTAGATCCCCGCTCAGGTCGGTCTTCACCTTCCCGATCCGGGCGGCCGGGTCGTCGGCGATGACCGTCGTGTTGTTCCAGGTGGGCTCGCCCAGGGTGGTGGACACGACGTACTTGGGCATCGTGTTCATCTTGTCGGCGTATCCCGCCTCGTCGGTCATGTTCGGCCAGGACGCCGCGAATCCTTCGTACGTGACGCGGCCAAGCAGCAACGCCTCGGCGTCGTGCAACTGGCGCAGGCCCTGCTCCATCGAGTCGGCACTTGCGAACTGGAACGCCCAGCGATCCGGCCGTTCAATGACACCGTCCAGTGTGGTGAACATCGAGACGACGAGCTTACCCATGGCGATCCTCCAAATAGTCGGCGCGTGTAGCGAAGTGACGGCATAAGTTTGCTCGCCGGCACCGGTCGAGTCTTGGACGTGCGCGCCAAGGACTTGACCAGCCGCGCCACGTGGACGCGACACCGGGCGGAAGCGCTGTTCGGTTGAAGGTCCGGAGCGGAGGCAGGCGTCGAGGCGGTCGATGTCGCTGCGCTGTCCGGTGCTGCCGGTCGGGTCGGTCCCGCCCGCGCTCGGGCATGATCTACGAGGCCACGCAGCCGGGATCGCGACCGTCCTCGGGGCCGCGCCGGCCGACCTGGCACCACTCCCCTACCGGACGAACGACCTCGGCCCCGTCCGCGGAGGTTGGCGGCCCTTGTGCTGCACGGCCAGGCGCTCCGCGACGGCAGTCGCCTGGGACGGCGCGGCGACTGTTCCGCTGAGCATCTGTTCCCCCAGCGCGGTGAGGTGGTGCCGCACGGTTCGACCTTGACGGACGGTGAAGACGAGCCCCGCTCCGCGAAGCACCGTCGCGTGCTCGCTGGCGCTCGCAGGTGAGATCGCCAACCGATGGGCGAGCTCTCCGGTGGTGCAAGGCGCGGTACCGATGCTGCGCAGGGCGTAGGCCCGGGTGCGGCCGACAAGGTCGATCAGCGCGGGCAGCCGGTCCGCTCCGGCGGGCTCGGCC